>NZ_JAEKNS010000020.1:0-14437 GCF_016464765.1 Candidatus Aeolococcus gillhamiae
CTGAGGCCGGACACAGCGAGGCCGCCGCACCCACGGTGGGCGGCGGCGGCCTCGGGCTCAGACGACGATCAGGTGGCCTTGCCGATCTTGAAGATCTTGGTGCCGCAGGTCGGACAGGTTCCGGTGGTTGCGGGTTTGCCGTTCTTCATGGTGATCGCCTGAGGATCCTTGATTTCTGTGGGCGCCTTGCACTTGAGGCAGTAGCCGGAAACGGCCATTGTGTCCTCTCCTATCCAGGGTCTCTGCGAGTCCGGCGGGCGGGGCCCTCCGAGCTCAAGTCGCCGCATTCTAGCCCACCCTCGGTTGAATTGGAGCCGAATTCAAAACCAGAGCGGTTTCGGGGCCCCTACAGGGGCCCCGCGGAGGCGCCCGGGACGCCTCATGAGGGCAGTTGCGAGCCCTACCGGCCGAGGTGCTCGCCCAGGAAGGCCAGGGTCCGGTCCCAGGCGAGCCGGGCCGCTTCCTCGTCGTAGACCTCGGGCCGGTCGTCGTTGAAGAAGGCGTGGTCGGCGTCGTACCAGAAGCATTCGACGCTCACCCCGGCCTCGCGCAGCCGCTTCTCGAGGTCCTCGATGGTGGCGTGGTCGTACGAGTGGTCCTTCTCGCCCCAGTGGCCGAGCACCGCGGCGTTCATCGAGGAGAAGTCGACCTTTTCGCGGGCCTTCCGGACGCCGTAGAAGGGGACGCACGCCGCCACCTTGGGATTGCGGCTGGCCAGGTACAGTGCGAGGCCGCCGCCCATGCAGAAGCCGACCACGCCGACGCTCTCGCCGGTGACGCTGGAGCTGTCGAGCAGGGACGCGACCGCGCCGTCGAGCTCGGCGCCGGCGGCTTCGGTGTCGAGGTTCATCGCCTCCTTCTGCGCCTCGTCCGGCTCAGTGGTGGTCCGCCCGTGGTACAGGTCGGGCGCCAGCGCCGTGTAGCCGGCGGCGGCGAAGCGGTCGCAGACGTTGGTGATGTGCGGGACCAAACCCCACCACTCCTGGATGACCACGACCCCCGGCCCGCTGCCGCTCGCCGCCGTGGCCAGGTACCCCCTGTCGCTGTGCCCGTCGCCGGGGAACTCGATCATCTCGCCCATCGTCGCGACTCCCTGCCATGCCAACTCTGATGTGCGAACAGGATAGTGAGGCCGGCCGCATGCCATGCGCCTGCGAGCGCTGACGGGCTGATCACGCCGACGCGGTCGCGTGTTCCTTTGAGTGTGCCGCGATGATGTCCTGGGCGACGTGCGCGGGAACCTCCTCGTATCGCGCCGGGGCCATCGTGTAGCGGCCCCGACCCTGGGTGAGCGCACGAAGCTCGGTGGGGAAGCTGTGCATCTCCGCCTGCGGGACCTGCGCGGTCACCTCGGCGCGACCGTCGCCGAGCGGGTTCATGCCGGCCACCCGGCCGCGCTTGCCGTTGAGCAATCCCATGATGTCGCCCATGAAGCGCTCGGGGACGACCACGTGCACGTCCATGATCGGTTCCAGCAGCACGGGGTTGGCCTTCTGCACAGCCTCGCGCATGGCCATCGAGCCGGCGATCTGGAAGGCGATGTCCTTGCCGTCGACGGAGTGTGTCGAGCCGTCGACGAGGCGCACCTTGACATCGACGATGGGATTGCCGCTGACCGCGCCCTGCTCCATGGTCTGGCGCACCCCCTTCTCCACGGAGGGGCGGAACTGGTGCGGAATGGAGCCGCCGAAGATCTTGTCCTCCCACACGAACCCGCCTCCACGCGGCATTGGTTCGAGCTCGATCGTGCAGTCGCCGTACAGGCCGGCGCCGCCGCTCTGCTTCTTGTACTTGTGGGCGACGCGCGCGGTGCTGCTGACGGTCTCGCGGTAGGCGATGCGCGGCGGCGTCAGCACGGCGTCGACACCGAACTTGCGCTTGATGCGCTCCAGGGCGACGTCCAGGTGCACGTCACCGAGGCCGTGCACGAGCACCTCGCCGGTGAGCGGGTCGCGGTCCATCGAGAAGGCGGGATCCTCCTCGGCGAGCCGCGCCAGTGACGACATGATCTTGTCCTCGTCACCCTTGCTCCGCGCTCTGATGGCTGCCCGGTACGACGCTGCGGGGATGTCCAGCGGTGGCAGCGTCACCACCTGGCCGCGCACGCAGAGCGCGTCGCCGGTGCGCGCGTGGGCCAGCTTGGTGACCGCGCCGATGTCGCCGGCGCCGACCTCTGTGGCGTTGACGAGGCCCTTGCCCATGGGGCGCGCCAGCTGCGCGAAGCGCTCTTCGACGTCCTGCTGCACGTCGTACGGATGCGTGTCGGCGCGCATGGTGCCGCGCAGCACCTTGAAATAGGACACCTTGCCGAAGCTGTCGACGACCGTCTTGAAGACGTGAGCGACCAGCGGACCGGCAGGATCGCAGGCGATCTCCACCTCCTGTCCCTTGGCGTCGACGCCGCGGTGCACCTGCTCGGACGGGCCGGGGAGGTAGCGCACGATGGCGTCGAGCACCAGCGCGGCGCCGCGCTCATCCGCAGCCGCGGCGCACACGATCGGCACCAGGCTGCCGCGCAGCGCCGCGGTATGCAGCGCTCCGCGGACCTCATCGTCGGTGAGGTCGGTGCCGCCCAGGTACTTCTCGATCAGCGCGTCATCGGTCTCGGCGGCGGCGTCGACGAGGGCCCCGTGGGCGCGTTCCACCTCGGTGCGCATCGCTTCGGGGAGGTCGATGTCGCGCGCCCTGCCGCCTGCCTCGAACTGGTGCGCACTGTCGTTGACGAGGTCGACGTAGCCGCTGAAGTCCCCGGCGCTGCCGATCGGCACCGCCACGGCGACGGGCTTGCGGTCGAAGGCGTCACGAAGCGCGTCGACGGTCGACTCGTACGCAGCGTTCTCCTTGTCCATCTTGTTGACCACGATCAGGGCGGGGAGGTGGCGGCCCGCGACCATCTCCCAGGCGAGCTCAGCGCCGACCGGGACGCCGCCGCCGGCGCCGACCACCAGCACCGCCGCGTCGGCGGCGGTGAGCGCGGCGGCGAGCTCGCCGGCGAAGTCCTGGAAGCCGGGAACGTCGATCAGGTTGACCCGGCAGCCGTCCCAGTCAAGGTGAGCGAGCGCGGCGCCGATGCTCATGGAGCGGCGCTGCTCCTCGGGCTCGTGGTCGAGGATCGACGTGCCCTGGTCGGTGGCGCCCATTCGCGCGGTGGCCCCGGCGGTGTGCAGCAGTGCCTCGCAGAGGGTCGTCTTGCCGTCATGGCTGTGACCAACCACGGCCACAGTCCGGATCCGATCAGGCGCAGGCATCGGCATGGGCAGGCGCTCCCGTTGACGGTCGCTGACGCGAGGTGCATGGTAGGGCGCGAGAGCGGGTGGATTGGCGTGATTGCATGCTATGCTGCATTCACGGCGAAAGCTCACCCACGGTGCGCGTCGCGGCTCGATCTCGACCTCATCGCGAGCCTCGTGATCGGCGTCGCTCGGGCCAGCGCGACCGGTTCAGGTTGCGGTAAAACGCCCCGCGTGCCAACGGCTCAATCCACCGGGACGCCGTCACGCGGGGTGAGCGCGCGCAAGACGGCACTGCTGCTCGGCGCCGGCGCGTTCCTCTGCCTGGTCGCGGCTCCCGCTGCGGCCCTGACGGCCGGCGCGGACGTCACGCCGCCGGTGCTGCCCCCGGCCACGCCGGCCATTGACCCACCGGCAGCTCATCTGACCCTGACACAGACCGTCGACAAGGCCACGGCGGCGGTCGGCGACACCGTGACCTACACCGTCACTGTCGCCAACACGGGGTCGCTGGCGGCGGCCGCGGTCACCGTCGACGACGTCATGGGCGGCACCGCCGCGTCCCGGGTCGACGACGGCACCGCGGGGACGGCCAACAGCTGGCTGGGCACCCCGGTCACCACCATCACCAAGGTGCTGACCGGACATTACCGCTGGGTCTACGCGCTCATGAACCCCGGCAACAGCAACGTCGTTCGCTTCAGCGCGGTCATCAGGCGGCCGAGCGGTTCGCCGCCATCCACGGTGACGCTCACCAGCACGGCGTCGACCTCCGGCGCGAGTCCGGCCACGGCCACGACCACCGCGACTCTCACCCCCACGGTCTCCGGGCCGAGCGCGGGCGCCGTGAAGGGCGTCATCGCGGCGGTGCCGCACAGCGGGTCCGGCCTGAACGCCACCGTGGCGGGACTCCTGTCCCTCGGCGGCGTCGGGTGCATCATGCTCGCGGTGCTGGCGCGCCGGCGCGAGGACCACGCCGCCTAGCTGCGCCGCGCCACCACAAGCACGCTCTCGCTCAGCGCGGTTCCTCGGAATCGGCTCCAGCCATCGTAGACGGCCTCGACGCGCAGACCGGCTCGGGTGAACAGGGCGGGGATGGCCGCGAAGCGGGTCAGCGCGCTGCTGGTCTGCTGGACAGAGGTGGTCCCGTCGTCGAAGACGGCGGTCTCGCGCAGCACGTAGGTATTGGCGGCGCGGTCGTGGACGGTCTCAACGAGGAGCAGGTGACGCCGATCCGAGAGCAGCGATCCATTGACGACATCCCAGCTGCTGATCCTGCCCTCGTCCTGGTCAGGGCGCAGGCGCATCTCGACGATGAGCGGGGCTCCGGCGCGCAGGGCCACGCCCAGCCGCCGCAGCACGCCCACCTGTTGCCGCCGCGGGAAGGCTTCGAGCACGTGGTAGATCAGCACCGCGGCGTCGAAGCGGTCGCGCTCGGCCAGCGCGCGGAGGTCGCCGACGCGGGCGCTCACCCGGCCGCCGGCGGGCCGCTCCCGCGCCAGGCGCTGGGCGTGCGCCACCACCGCCGGGCCGACGTCCAGGGCGGTGACCCGGTGGCCGGCGCGGGCCAGGCGCACCGCGTACAGGCCGGGACCGCAGGCGGCGTCGAGCACCTCCGCGGGAGGGTGGGGCAGGAGGCGGAGCAGGCGCGGGACGTGCTCGTCGATGACGCGCAGGCGGCGGCTGGCGCCGTCGTGGGTCTGGTCGAGGTGCTCGCGCAACAGGCGGCGGCTCACCACCGGGTCACCCCAGTCGAGCTCGACCGCGGGGTCGAATGCTCGCGGCCACGCGTCCAGTCGCGAGGGGCGCCGGCTCATCGGCCGGGAGCCTACTAACCGCGGGAGGATGCGCGCGCGCGGCCCGCGCCCTCAGAATGCGCTGCCCGTGACCACCTTCATCACACACTGGGTGACCAGCGGCGGCATCGTGCTCGTCTTCCTGCTGATGGCCGCGGAGAGCTGCGGGATTCCCTTCCCGAGCGAGGTGATCATGCCCTTCGCCGGCTTCCTGGCCGCCCAGGGCCACATCAACCTGACCGGCGCCATCCTCGCGGGCACGCTCGGCAACGTCGTCGGCTCGCTGGTCGCCTACGGCCTGGCCGCCCGGTTCGGACGGCCGCTGCTGCTCGGCCCGGGCCGCCGCATCGGCATCAGGGAGTCGCACCTCGACCTCGCCGACCGCTGGTTCGAGCGCCACGGGCTCCTCGCGGTGCTGGTGGGGCGCGTCCTGCCGGTGGTGCGCACCTACATCTCGTTCCCGGCCGGGCTGGCACGCGTGCCCCTGGTGCCCTTCACGCTGCTCACCTTCATCGGCGCTCTGCCCTGGTGCATCGCGCTCGCCGCGGGCGGCTATGCAGTCGGTGCCAACTACGACAAGATCTCGGGACCGATCACCATCGTGGCGATCATCCTCGCGGTGGTGGTGGTCGGCGTGGTCATCGGCTGGCTGGTGCGCGGCCGCCGGCAGGCAACCGCCCGGGGTCAGAGCTGAGCGGAGCTCAGGACATGTCGGGCCAGGCTCCCTGAGCCTCGCCCTCGCCCTCTTCACCCTCGTTGCGTTGCCGGTAACGCTCGGCGACCATCTTGTTAGCGACGTTCTTGGGCAGGCCGAGCTTGACGAGGCTCTTGACCTCGTCGCTCATCACCTTGTCGCGGGCCGTCTCGATCGCGGCGATGACGTCGTCGATGCTCACCGTCGGGCGCTTGGTTGCCACGTCATCAGTCTACCCGCTGCGGGGAGATCTCAGACCACGGGGTGAGCGGCCGCCGCGCGGGCGGAAGGGGCTGCGACGGCCGCGGCTGACCCGTCGGCATACTTGCGGGGTGGCCTACCTCCCCAACAGCGACGCCGATCGGACGGCGATGCTCGAGGTGGTCGGCGCAGGCAGCGTCTCCGACCTGTTCGCGACCATCCCGGCGTCGCTGCGCGACCCCACAGTGGAGCTGCCGCCGCCGCTCGGTGAGCAGGACCTCGTCGCCGAGGTGGAGCGGCTGGCGGCACGCAACCACCCGTTGAGCGAGCTCGACAACTTCCTCGGCGCCGGCGTCTACTCGCGCTTCATCCCCGCGATCGTGCGCGGCACGATCGGCCGGCCCGAGTTCTACACGGCCTACACCCCGTATCAGGCCGAGGCCTCGCAGGGCACGTTGCAGACGATCTTCGAGTTCCAGTCGATGATCTGCGCGCTCACCGGCCTGGACGTGGCCAACGCCTCCCTCTACGACGGTGCCACGGCCGCCGCCGAGGCGATGATGCTGGCCGTCCAGGCCACAGGTCGCGATCGCATCGCGGTGAGCGGCGCGGTGCACCCTGAGACGCTGCGCGTGCTGCGCACCTTTGCCGCGGGGCGCTCTGTCTCTCTCGACGTGGTCGCCGCGCGCGACGACGTCACCAGCATCGACGACGTGCGCGCGACGCTCGACGAGCGTCATGCCGGCCTGCTCGTCCAGCAGCCGACGTTCTTCGGCACGCTCGAGACGCTCGCCGGGCTCGCCGAGGCCGCGCACGCGGTGGGCGCGCTGGCGCTGTGTAGCGCCGACCCGCTGGCATGCACGGTGCTGGTGCCGCCGGCAGATGCGGGCTTCGACGTGTGCGTCGGCGACGGCCAGCCGCTCGGAGTGCCGGCGTCGTTCGGTGGACCGCACGTCGGCTACATGGCGGTGCGCCAAGCGCTGGTGCGGCGCATGCCGGGCCGTCTGGTGGGGATCACCAACGACCATGCGGGCCGGCGCGCGTACGCGCTCACGCTGCAGACGCGCGAGCAGCACATCCGCCGCGAGCACGCCACCTCTAACATCTGCACCAACCACGCGCTGGTGGCGCTGGCCGCCACCGTGTACATGGCGCATATGGGTGCCGGCGGGATGCGCGAGGTGGCCACCGTGAGTGCGCAGCGCGCCCATCACCTCGCCGACGAGTTGTGCGCTGTCAAGGGATTCTCCCTCGCCAGCGCCACACCGTTCCTGTGGGAGTTCGTGTTGCGCTGCCCGGCCGACGCCGCCGCGGTCGCCGCGGCGATGCGCGAGCAGGGCATCGTCGCTGGCCTGCCGCTCGGCCGAGTCGACGCGGCACGGGCAGACGAGCTGCTGGTGTGCTGCACCGAGATGACCTCCCGTCCGGCGATCGATCGCTTCGTCGCGGCGCTCACGGCGCTGGACACGGCTGCGCTGCCACAGGTCCGCCAGGAGGTGGCGGTGTGATCGCGCCGACACGACCGGAGCGCTCCGTCGAGGCGGGCTGGGCGGGCGCCGAGTCGCTCGTGTTCGAGCTCAGCCAGGACTACACCGGTGGGCCGCGCGTCACCGCCGCGGGAGTCGCCGCGTCCTCCCTCGATGCGCTGATTCCGGCGGCGTTTCTGCGCACCGGGCCCGCCCAGGTTCCCGCCGTGCCCGAGCCGGTGCTCGCCCGCCACGTCGGCCGGCTGGCGCGACGCAACCATCACCTGCACCACGGCACCTACCCGCTCGGCAGCTGCACCATGAAGTACAACCCGGTCGTCGACGAGCAGCTCGCCGGGCTGACCGGCTTCGCCGACCTGCATCCGTACCAGGACGGGGCCGACGTCCAGGGAGCGCTCGAACTGATGTGGCGGCTGGAACGGATGCTCGCCGCGATCACCGGCATGGCGCGGATGTCCCTGCAACCGGCCGCCGGCGCCCACGGCGAGTGGACGGGCCTACGCATGATCCAGGCGTACCACGCCGATCGCGGCGACACGGCGCGAACGCGCGTGCTCATCCCCGACAGCGCCCATGGCACCAATCCCGCGTCGGCGGCGGCATGCGGGCTCGAGGTGGTGACGGTGAAGAGCAACGCCGACGGCACCGTCGACGTCAGCGACTTCGCGGGCCATCTCGACGAGCACGTGGCCGCGGTGATGATGACCAACCCCAACACCCTGGGTGTTTTCGAGAAGGACATCCTCGAGATCGCTCGCCTCGCCCATGCCGCCGGCGCGCTCCTGTATTACGACGGCGCCAACCTCAACGCGCTCGTCGGCATGGCGCGGCCCGGTGACATGGGCTTCGACGTCGTGCACCTCAACCTGCACAAGACCTTCTCCACGCCGCACGGCGGCGGCGGACCGGGTGCGGGCCCGGTCGGAGTCGCGGAACGGCTAGTGCCGTTCCTGCCCACGCCCACCGTTGAAGCGGACGGCGACAGGTACCGGCTCGACGACGACCGGTCGCGCAGCATCGGCAAGGTGCGTTCCTACTACGGAAACTTCGGCATGCTGGTGCGCGCCTACGCGTACATATCCGCGTACGGCGACGGCATCGCGGGCATCGCCAGGGACGCGGTGCTCAACGCGCGGTACCTGCAGGCGCGCCTGCGTGACCTCTTTCCGATGGCGGTGGAGTCGGACTCCATGCACGAGTTCGTGTGCACGACCAGGGGCGGCACGGTCGACGGGTTGCGCGCCATGGATGTGGCCAAACGGCTGCTCGACTACGGCATCTACGCGCCGACGGTGTACTTTCCCATGACCGTTCCCGAGGCGCTGATGTTCGAGCCCACCGAGACGGAGTCGCGGCAGAGTCTCGACCTGCTCGCCGACGTCTGCGCCGCCATCGTCGCCGACGCAGAGCGTGACCTCGGATTCGTGCAGGACGCGCCGCACAACACTCCGGTGGAGCGCGTCGATGAGGTGGGAGCGGCGCGCCACCCGGTGCTGCGCTGGAGCGAGTCCCTGCGCACGTTTGCGTCCGCAGCGCCCGGCCCACCCTTCGGTGACGCTGAGACGCCGGCGACGCCGACAGCATGACCGGGAACCAGCCATGACCGATGATCTCGACGCCGCCCGCACCGAGCTGCACGACCTGCTCGCCGAGCGCGCCTTCACGTTCGGCGATTTCGTGCTCACCAGCGGCCGGCGCAGCGACTTCTACTTCAACGGAAAGCAGGTGACGCTGGAGGGGCGCGGCCTGTACCTGGCGAGCCTGCTCATCCTGCAGCGCTGCCGCGAGCTGCGTATCGACGCCATCGGCGGGCTGACGCTTGGCGCCGATCCCATCGCCGCGGGCGTCGCCGCCCTGTCCGGTCAGCAGGATCCGCTGCGCGCCTTCATCGTGCGCAAAGAGCCCAGGGGCCACGGCACCGGCGCGGGCAACCTCATCGAGGGACCGGCGCTGCGCGAGGGTGACCGGGTGATGGTGGTCGACGACGTGATCACCACTGGCGGCTCGCTGCTGCAGGCCGTCGACGCGCTGCGCGACCAGCCCGTCAAGATCGTTGAAGCGCTCGCCGTGGTCGACCGTGAGGAGGGCGGTCGCGCCGCCATCGAGGCGCGTGGCCTGCCCGTGCACGCGCTGTTCGTGCGCAGCGAGTTCTCCGCGCCGGCGCGCGCCTAGAGACACGCGCGAGTGCCGTTGTTCGGTCGCCGCCCCGCCGCGCAGCAGGAGTGGTTCACGGTGGGCGCCCAGGGTCACCGGGTGCTGCCCGGCTCGCCGCGGCCGGGCATCGAGCCTCTCGAGAGCCTGGGCGAGTACGTTGAAGCGATCAGCGTGCGCCGCCCGCCCGGTCCCGACGGGCGCGATTCCATCGCCGTGCTCAACGCCAAGATGGACCACGCCGACACCGTCAACGACCTCGTCGCGGCCGCGGTGCTGACGTGCGAGGAGCTGGTCGAGCGCGGCCTGCTCGACAAGGAGAAGGCGCCGCCCCCACCGCCGCACCAACCGCTGCGCCGCGACACCACCACGTACGAGTACATCCAGCAGCTGCACGAGCGCGCCGTCGAGCGCCGTGCCTGGCTCGAGGACGTCGACGGGCTGCTTCGCGCCCGCCGCGTCTCGCTGCTCGCCCCGCTGCCCGTCGAGGGCTGACCAGAGGCGGCGGTTCAGCCGCCCATGTTGCGGAGCAGGCCGCCGACCACGCCGCCAGCGGCGCCCGCCTCGGCTCCCCGCACCACGCTGTACTCGCCGAGAGCGTGGGCCAGTCTCGCCAGCGGCAGCGACTGGAGCCACACCCGCCCGGGGCCGATGAGTTGGGCGAGGAAGATGCCATCGCCGCCGAAGATCTTGTTCTTGATCCCCTTGACGGTGGTGATGTTGAACTGGACGGTGTCCTGGAACAGCCCGACGTGGCCGGGGTGAACCTTCATCTCCTCGCCGGGACGGAGGTCGTAGATGACCACCTCACCGCTCAGCTCGCACCAGACGCGACCCTGGCCGGCGATCTTCTGGAGGCGGAAGCCGTCGCCGCCGAACGCGCCGGCGCCGAGGCTCTGCTGGAAACCGACCGAGATCTGCACGCCGTGGGTGCCCGCCACGAACGCGTGGCGATGACCGAGGAACTGCATGCCCGGCTCGGGTTTGACGTCGAGCGGGAAGATCTGCCCGGGCAGCCGCGCGGCGAAGGCCACCATGCCGGGCGCGCCCTGCGCGGAATACTCGGTCATGAACAGCGAGCCCCCGCCAACCGCTCGCTTGAACACGCCGCCAAGACCGCCGCCACCTCCGTACTGCGTGGAGGTGGTCATCTGGATGCTCGCAGTCATCCAGGAGAGTTCCCCGGACTCCGCGAAGATCGCCTCCCCGGGATTGAGGGTCAACTCGAGGACCGGCATCGTCGTGCCGATGATCTTCTCGTCCACGATGTGCCTCCCGCGACTTCGACGGATTGCTGGAATTGTAGTCAGGCGCTGAGGCTGCCAGGGCGCGCGTCAGAGATCGAGCGCGGTCTTGGCGATGATCTCCTTCATCACCTCGTCGGTGCCGGCGCCGATGCGGATCAGGCGCGAGTCCCTGAAATAGCGCGAGATGTGCGCCTCGGACATGTAGCCGAAGCCGCCGTGTAGCTGCAGGCACGTGTCGGCGACGCGAGTCGTGACCTGGCCGACGAACAGCTTGGCCATGGAGATCTCCGCCACCGGGTACTCCCCCTTGTCCCACCGCTCGGCCACCGAGTACACGTAGTTCTTGCAGATCGAGATGTCCGTGTAGAGGTCGACGAGCTTGTGGCGGTTGACCTGGAAGCGCGCGATGGGACGGCCGAACGCCTCGCGCTCTTTGCACCAGCGCAGCGTCTCCTCGAACATCACCTCGGCACCGGCGACGCTGCCGGCGCTGCCGATGAGGCGCTCACCCTGCAGCTCCCACATCAGGTGGTAGAAGCCCTGGCCCACCTCGCCGAGCACCGCCGACTCGGGGACGTCGACATCGCTGAACGACAGCTCGGCGGTGTCGCTGGCGTGCATGCCGAGCTTCTTGAGCTTGCGGCTGACCGCGAAACCAGGGGTCTCCTTGTCGACCAGGAAGAGGGTGATCCCGTGCGCGCCCTCCTCCTGCGTGCCGGTGCGGGCGACGAGCAGGATGTAATCGCAACGCACCCCGTTGGTGATGTACAGCTTGCTGCCGTTGATGCGCCAGCCGCCGTTGTGGCGGACCGCGCGGGTGCGCACAGAGGCGACGTCGCTGCCGGTGTCCGGCTCGGTGATGCCCAGCGCCGCCACCTTCTGGCCACGGATGGCCGGAACCAGGTAGCGCTGCTTCTGCTCCTCGGTGCCGAACTTGAAGATCGGCGGTGTGGCCATCTCCGCCTGGACGGACACCGCCATGCCCACCCCGCCGGAGCCGCAGCGGGCCATCTCCTCGGCGAGAACGATCGCGCTCCAGTAGTCGCCGCCCTGGCCGCCGTACTCCTCGGGGTAGCGGAGGCCGAGCAGGCCGAGCTCGCCCATGCGCGGGAAGAGGCTGTCAGGGAAGTACTCGGCGGCCTCCCACTCGTCCGCGTTGGGACGGAGCTCGCGGGCGACGAACTCCCGGACCGTCTCGCGCAGCGCGTCGTGCTCTGCGGTGAATGGCATCCCAGCACCCCCGATTGACGTGGGCGTCAATTCTGCATCCGGCGGGCTGGCCAACGCCGGGCCATACCATGGCTCGATGCGACGTTTTCTGTGCGGCGGCGTCGCCGCGCTCCTCGTCGGCGGCTGCGGCAGCGGTTCGGTGGCCACCCCCACCGGCATCGCGACGCCCCGGGCGACCGCCACGCCGGCGCCGACGCCGACGCCGGTGCCCGACGTCCAGCGCATCGACGTCGTCTCCACCGGCGTGGGCACCTGGCAGCTGGTGGCCGTCCCGGTCGCGGTCATCCACAACGCCGCCACCCGCACCGGGGTGACCGGAGTGGTGGTGCACTTCACCCTCACCCGGGGCGGCAAGCCGCTGAACCAGCTGGAGTCGCCGCAGCTGACCCTGTATCCGGGCCAGACCCTGGTGGTCACCTCCTACCAGTGCACCGACTATCCCTGCTTCACCGCCGACGGGGTGACGGTGACCGTGACTCCTGGCGCCTGGGCGGCGCTGCCCGGGGCGCCCTTGACCGCCACTGGCGGGCCCTTCAAATGCACCAGGGGTTGCACCAGCCACGGCCAGTGGGCCGTCCCGATCGTCGTGGGCAGCCCCCAACTCCTCGCCAACGAGCAGGTCGACATCATCGCCTCGTGCGCGAACGCTGCCGGAAGGATCATCGGCGGGGGCTCTCGGCAGCTCCTCTGGCCCCAGCCCGGAGGCTCGCTGAACCTCGACGTACCGGTCATCGTGAACGCCCCGCCGACGACCTGCCAGGTCGGGGCAACCACCTCGAACTGAGCGACCGGGCCAGCTGGCGCCGCATGCGCGATGCCAGCACGACCGGGCCACGGCGTTGCGGTCGTCGGGGTACCGTGTGGTAGGGTGCCCCGGTCGCGCCGCTGGCGCAGGACTTGCAGGCCCGGGTTCGTTGCAAAGGTCAGCACACTTCCTTGCTGGGGCAGCGACCCACCGCCCCACACGCGGAGGAGCCAGACCAACGTTCCCGGGGGGGGCCCCGCCAGGAAGGGAACGCCGGCCAAGCGGTACAGGAGAGTTTATTTGCGGTTGCCACGTCGTTCTCGAGGAGTGGTCCTGGGCATGACCACTCTCATCATCAGCCCAGTTCTCGCGCTCACCCTGGTGTCGGCAACGCAGCCCGTCGCCGGCACCCAGGCCACCACGGTCAGCCACATCCAGGCCAGGACGTTCGCGGTCGCCAAGCCCGACCTCCGGGACGCCGCGCCCGCCACCCCGGTGGCGACCCTCGCTCCGGCGCCACCCGCGCCCGCGGCGACCAAGCCGGCCCCCAAGAAGGTTCCGTTTTACGCCGCGCCCGCCGCCGACCCCAACAGCGTGATCGGGATCATCGAGGCCGCCGCTGCCCGCTGGGGCGTCTCCGGTGGCTGGATGGTCAAGATCGCCCGCTGCGAGTCGGGCCTGCGCACCAACGCGTACAACCCCGGCGGCCCCTACATCGGGCTCTTCCAGTTCCTGATGTCGACGTTCACGCACAACGGCGGCACCAACATCTACGACGCCGCCGACCAGTCCAACATCACGGCCAAGATGCTCGCCCACGGACAGGCTCACCAGTGGAGCTGCGCCTGATCGCAGGCTGACCGTGGCCGGCGCGGCGTCCTCTGCAGCCGCCGATGCGGAACAATCCCGGCTGTGAGCCCTGACGACCGCCATCTCCGCGAGGAGCCTCTGCGCCGCCGCTCGGTGTACGAGGGCAGGCTGCTGCACGTGTTCGAGGACGCCGTGCGCCTCCCCCACGGGGGCGAGGCGCGCCGCGAGATCGTCGAGCACGTCGGCGCGGTGACCGTGGTGGCCACCGACGACGAGGACCGGGTGGTGCTCGTGCGCCAGTGGCGCCACGCCACCGGGCGGGCGCTGTGGGAGCTGCCGGCGGGCACTCGCGAGCCGGGCGAGGACCCCGCGGCGACCGCCCGGCGCGAGCTCACCGAGGAGACCGGCTACGGCGCCCGCGAGTGGCGCCAGCTCGGTCACGGGCCGGTGAGCCCCGGCTACTCGAGCGAGGAGATCTGGTTCTTCGAGGCGCGAGGCCTGGTCGCCGGCGAGAGCACGCCCGACGTCGACGAGCTCCTCGACGTCGGGCTGTTCGACGCCGCCCAGCTCACCGGCATGGCCCGCGCTGGCGAGGTCGATTTGAAGACGCTTGCAGGGCTGGCCCTGGCCGGCGTCGCCCTGGACCATGCCGGTGGCTGAGGACACCGACGGCCTGGTCGCTCGCGCCATCGAGAGCGTGCTCGACCAGGTGCCGGGCTCGATCGACACCAGCATCCCCGAGGGCGGGGCCACCAAGCTCCAGCCCTGGGCTGAGACCGCCGCCCCCGTGAGCCGCAACAAGCGGCCCCTGGAGGAGCTGCTCGTCGAGCTCGAGGAGCGCGTCGC
>NZ_JAEKNS010000011.1:0-1949 GCF_016464765.1 Candidatus Aeolococcus gillhamiae
GCCTAGGCGGCGTTGATGAGGCCGATGTGGCTGAACGCCTGCGGGAAGTTGCCGAGAAGCTCGCCGCTGTCCGGATCCACCTCCTCGGCCAGCAGGCCCACGTCGTTGACGTACGCGACCGCTCTCTCGAAGACAGCTATGGCCCGTTCGGCCTGGCCGGACAGCGCGAGGGCGTGCGCGAGCCAGAACGTGCACAGCAGGAACGTGCCCTCCTGGCCTGCTAGCCCGTCGACTCCGTCTTCGGTGCGGTAGCGGTAAACCAGCCCGCGTTCATCGGTCAGCCGCTGGTCGATCGCGTCGATCGTCGCGAGCATCCGCGGGTCATCCGCAGGCAGGAAGCCGACGATCGGCATCATGAGATTCGACGCGTCCAGGCGGTCCGACCCCAGGTATTGGGTGAACGCGCCGGCCTCGTCGCTCCACCCGTCGCGGACAACTGTCTCCCAGATGTCGTCACGGCAGCGTTTCCAGTGCTCCACGCGGTTACCGGCCGAGAGCCGGTCGGCAAGTGCCACGGCCCGGTCGAGCGCGACCCAGCACATGACCTTGGAGTAGACGAAGTGCTGCGGGTCACCACGCACCTCCCAGATGCCCTGGTCCTTCTCTGGCCACCGTGTGGCCGCGGTGTCGGCGCAGGCGATCAGGAACCGCTTGGTGTCGTCGTCGATCGACGAGAGCTGGCCGGCGAGCCGGTGAGCGGCGCCGAGTAGCTCGCCGTACACGTCGATCTGCTGCTGGTTCCAGGCGCCGTTGCCGACCCGCACCGGCTTGCTGTCCCGCCAGCCCTCGAGGTGGGGAAGCTCCCGTTCGGTCAGATCGTGTTCGCCGCCCACGCCGAACATGATCTGCAGACCATGGTCAGGTCCGACGCCCGACGCCGCCGCGGTCGCCATGAACGCGAAATAATCAGCTGCCCCATCGGGGCAGGCCGCGACCCACAGTGCCTCCATCGTCAAGCTGGCGTCGCGCACCCAGGAGTAGCGGTAATCCCAGTTGCGCTCGCCGCCGATTCCCTCCGGCAGCGAGGTCGTGGCCGCCGCGACGATGGCGCCGCTGGGCTGGAATGACAGTCCCGTCAGCACCCGGCCGCTGTGATGCACCAGCTCCGACCACGGCCCTTCGTAGGACTGGTGCAGCTCGGACCACGATTGCCACGCGGCGATGGTGTTGTCAACCTGGGCCGCGAGATCGTCTTGCGACCAGATGCGAGCCGGCCTGCCCTCCAGCGTTGAGCGGTGTAGCGCCAAGTGCATCGTGTCGCCAGCGCGCAGCGCCGTGGTGCCGTGTGCGTGTCCGCGCGCCAGCTGGAGCGGCATCGGTGAGGTCAGCACCAGCCATTCCGCGCCGCCCCGGGCCGTAACCCCGCCCTGGACCGCCGACAGCAGCGGCACGATGAGGCCGTACTCCGGCCGCGGCTGGTAGGAGACGTCGAGCTCGACTTCACCAGCGGTGCAGGCGACCCGGCGCACGAGCAGGTGCGGCACGTCCCGGCCCAGGCGGTGACCCCCGTTGTCCTCCCCCATCGCCAGCATGTCCGTGAGCACCACTGTGCCAGAAGAGGTGGTGAAGGTGGTCTCCAGCACCAGCGTCTGACCGACGTAGCGGCGGGCGCTGTGCCACGTATCCGCCGGCTGGATCTGCCAGTGACCGGCCTCGGTCCCGAGCAGGCGACCGAACACCGACGGGCTGTCGAACCGGGGAAAGCTCAGCCACTCCACCGATCCGGCGGTACTCACCAGCGCGCTCGAGTGGCGATCCGACAGCATCGCGTGGTCGGCGATAGGTGTTGCGGACATGGCGCTCCGATCACTTAGAGCCTGCTTGAAAACCTACGTGAGCTGCGGGGTTTTGCGGGCGAGGCGGCGGTTCATGACGGTGATCATGGCCCAGTAGATGTAGGTCTCGTGATGGCCGGGGAGCCGTTCGTAGTCGCGGACGGTGCGGCGGTG
>NZ_JAEKNS010000083.1:0-41323 GCF_016464765.1 Candidatus Aeolococcus gillhamiae
AGCGTGCCCGCCCTGATTGCCGCCATCGGTCGTTTCCTCACCGGCTGGAACAAGAACTCCCGGCCCTTCTCCTGGATCAAGCCCGCCGACGTCATCCTCGCCAAGGCGAACCGTCTACGTATTCCTGAGTCGGTGCACTAGTAGTTGTAGGTCACCGCGATGTCGGTGTTGGTGCCGACGGTGGTGAAGGTGATCGAGCCCGTCTGGGAGGGCGAGTCGGTGCGCGCGATCCTCCAGGTGTCGCCGCTGCTCGCCTGGCTCGGATCGTGCGTGTCGGTGGTCCAGCCGTTCTGGTGCAGCGCCTGCTCGTAGTAGGCCTCCACCTGTGCGAGAGCGTGAGGGTCGACGATCAGGAGCGTCTCGGTGTTGAGGTTGTTGCCCGCCTGGAAATGATCATGGGTCGTCGCCGCACCCGCTTCGGTGGGGAAATGCCGGAGCGGACTGCCGGTGAAGATGCGGATGAAGACGAACACGATCACCGCGATCGCCAGCAGCGCAAGGGCGGCGCAGCCTCCGCAGCCCCAGATCCACCAGCGGCGCCGGTTGACTGGCGCCGCTGGCACCCACGCCCGCGGCTGCTGCCCGTAAGGCTGCGGATACCCAAAGCCCGGATACGGTGGAGGCGGCGCGCCTGGAGGTGGCGGCGGCGGTTGCTGCATCGCGCGCGAGTGTACGCGCCACCCAACCTAGAATCGGGCCATGCCACACGCGCAGGTCGGCGACCTCGAGCTCGAGTACGAGACATTCGGCGATCAGTCGATGCCCCTCTGCTTCTGGTCATGGGGCTCGCGTACCAGATGATCGAGTGGGACGAGCGGGTCTGCCGGCTGCTCGCCGAGCGCGGCTTCTGGGTCATCCGCTACGACAACCGTGACGTCGGCCTCTCCACAAAGATGGACCATCTCGGTGTTCCCGACCTGGTCGCCGCGCTGGCGGGCAACCCCGTTCCCCCGGGCTGCGCGCGCTGACCATCCCCACCCTGGTGATCCACGGCGAGGATGACCCGCTGATTCCGCCGGACAACGGTCGTCAGACCGCGGCAGCGCTCTTCGAGGCGCGCCTGATGATGATCCCCGCCATGGGCCACAACCTGCCCCCGCGCGTGTGGCCGGAGGTGCTCGACGCGGTCGTGGAGGTGACGTCGCTCACTGCCACGGCGTGATGCATCACAGCGCGACACCGTACTGGCAACCGGACGTCGTCTGGTAGGGAGCGTGTGCCGCCGCCGATGACGATCGGCGCGACGAACAGGTGGCATTCGTCGACGAGCCCGGCGCGCAACGCCTGCCGTCCAGCGAGGTGATCGCCGAGTAGATCAACCGTGCCATCGCGGCCCTCGCGGATCGCCGGCGTCACACCAGCTCCGTCACGGGCACGGCATCGCCCAAGCGCCGGCGCATCACCGCGATGGCGCCGGGGCTGCTGTCGCAGAGAAGAAAGCGCCGGCCGAGCTCCTGGGCCGCGGCACCGGTGGTGCCGGAGCCCGCACACCAGTCGACGACGAGGTCAGCCGGCCGCGAGGACGCGGCGACGATGCGGCGCAGGATCCCCAACGGCTTCTGTGTCGGGTAGCCGGTTCGCTCGCGCGAGTTGGTGGGCACGATGGTGTGCCACCACACGTCGGTCGGCGTCTTGCCGCGCGCGGCCCGCTCGCTGGTCTGCAGCCCCGGCGCCATGTAGGGGATTCTCTCCACCTCTTCGAGGTCGAAGTGGTGGCCGCCGGCGGTGCGGGCGTACACCAGGATGACGTCGTGCTTGGCCGGCCAGCGACTGCTGCTGCGCGCACCGTAGTCGTACGCCCAGATCACCTCGTTGAGGAAGCACTCCCGTCCGAACAGCTCATCGAGCAGCACCTTGCAGTAGTGTGACTCGCGCGGGTCGACGTGAAGGTACAGCGTGCCGTGCGCGGCAAGGATGCGCCGCGTCTCCTCGAGTCGTGGCCGCAGCCAACCGGTGTAGTCACCGAAGCTGTCGTCGAAGCAGGCGACGTCGGTTCGGTCGCTGCGATAGCTGGCGCCGGCGAACCCGCGCCGCGCTCCGGCTGCGTCGCGCACCGTGCGCAGGCGAAAGCCGTCACGACGTGAACCGGTGTTGAACGGCGGATCGGCGTACACGAGGCCGGCGCAGGCGGCGGGGAGCGCAGCGAGCAATGCCAGCGATTCGCCGGCGACGATCAACCCGGCGCCCGGTTGATCGGGCGGCACAACCGTCGTCATCGTTTCAGCGTACTGTGGACGCATGAGGAATGACGGACACAAGCTCGCCGGCATCGATGTGCTCACCGCGGCCGGCCGGCCCACTCGGCTTGGCGACCTCTGGGAGACGCGGCCCGCCGTGGTGGTGTGGCTGCGCCACTTCGGTTGCCTCTTCTGCAAGGAGCAGACTGCTGAGTTCCGTGCCCGCCGCACCGACATCGAGGACCGCGGCGCGCGGCTGGCGTTCGTGGGCAACGGCGGGCCTCGCTACGCAAGCGGTTTCCGCGACGAGTTCTGCCCCGACTGCACCGTGCTCACCGACCCGGAGCTGACCAGCTACCGCGCCATCGGGGCACGCAGCGGACTGCTCAACACCCTGGGGCCGCAGGCGTGGGGAGCGGGGATCCGTGCCTTCGTGCGCGGGGCCCGCCAGCAGCGCACCCAGGGCTCGCCCTTTCAGCAGGGCGGTGTGCTGGTGATGACTCCCGGCGATTGCGTGGCGTACAGCTACCTGAGCAAGGCGGCGGGTGACCACCCGGCCGTGGACGAGGTGATCGCCGCCATTCCAGCCTCCGCGAGGACCGCGGCAGCAGCTCGCTGAGCCTCTGGCGCCGGCGGTGACAACGGGTCTAGGCTGAGGACGCACGTTCAAACGACGGAGGCACGACAATGGGTGGAGAAGCTGACAAGGCGGCCGGCAGGATCAAAGAGGCAGCCGGAGATCTCACCGACGACGACGAGCTGAAGGGCGAAGGCCAGTCACAGCAGGTTGCCGGAGACGTGAAGAACGTCGGCGACAAGGTCAAGGACAAGGCCGACGAGCTTGGGGACAAGATCAAGGAGTAGGGCGGGTTCTGCCCTCTCCCCTGTGAGTCGGAGAGGGGACGGCACGGGCTTCGTTCGCAGCCTCCGCGGCCGCTGCAGAGCCCCTTGGCTTCGCCGAGTGGGTCTCTGCGCTGCTCCGGCAAATGCTCTCTTCGCCCGTGCCGTCCCCTCTCCTCTCGTGGAGCCTGTCAGCCCTTATTGGATTGGGGGACTTTTCTGTGGGGTGGTCCGCGGATGTTTACTCGTAGAGTGGGCGCCCTATGACTGCTTCATACGACGACATTCCTCGTGAGGCTGACGAGCGCGCCACTCTGACGGCTTTTCTCGACTGGCAGCGCGCCACGCTGATGCGGAAGTGCGAGGGGCTGAGCGACGAGCAGCTGCGCGAGCGTGCGGCGCCGCCCTCGACGCTCTCCCTGCTTGGCCTGGTGCGTCACATGGCGGATGTCGAGCGTTGGTGGTTCCGGATCAACCTGACAGGTGAGCCGGTCGATCAACGGTACTCAACGGACGAGGATGAGGATGGCGACTTCGACAACCTCGACGCCGATGATGTGGCAACGGTGTTGGCGCACTGGCAGGCGGAGTGCGAGCGCGCGCGCGCGATCGTCGCCAGCCACAGCCTCGAGGACAAGGGCAAGAACAGGGACACCGGGCGGGTCATGTCGCTGCGCTGGACGCTGCTCCACATGATCGAGGAGTACTCGCGGCACAACGGCCACGCCGACCTTCTGCGCCAACGCATCGACGGCGCGGTGGGCTACTGAGCTCGCCCGGGCGGGACGCCGGGTGCGGATGGCTGGCTACAGTGGGTCGGTCGGTTTCTGGCGGAGGATGGTGATGCAGTTCGGTCGGTACTTCGAGGAGTTCGAGGTCGGCGCCACGTACAAGCACTGGCCGGGGAAGACCATCACGGAGTTCGACGACCACATGTTCTGCCTGCTGACCATGAACCACCATCCCCTGCACCTCGACGCCCACTACGCCGAGACGCAGACCCAGTTCAAGCGCAACGTGGTGGTCGGAAACCTCGTCTACAGCCTGGCGCTGGGGATGAGCGTGGCCGACGTCAGCGGCAAGGCGATCGCCAACCTCGAGGTGGAGTCACTCAAGCACGAGAACCCCACCTTCCACGGCGACACCATCTACGCGGAGACAACCGTGCTCGACAAGCGCGAGTCGTCGAGCAAACCGGACCGCGGCATCGTCAGCGTCGAGACGCGCGCGTTCAACCAGCGCGGTGAACGAGTGTGCATCTTCAGGCGCAGCGTGATGGTGCCCAAGCGCTCGGCGGTTGGCGATCTGCAACCGGCAGACCTGGCCCCCGGCGCCAGCGAGGCGTGATCGACGCCGCCGCGGCGGCACGGTACAACGTCCGCCCGCTCCTGCCGGGACCAGAGGAGGCGCTGCGCGACGCGATGCTCCGGCTCGGGCTTCCCGCTGAACGACTGACCGCGTTGGCCACGCACGGCGCCGTCGAGGCGCTCGCCGTCCAGGGGCTCGCCAGCGACCAGACACGGATCCTGGAGCGAGTGCTGCAGCAGCGCGGCGGGGTGGTTCTCAGCGACGCCGACGGCCGGCGGGTCCTGCTCCTTGCCCCGCTCATGGTGATGGGCGCGCTCCCCGCCGCGCTGGCCGAGTGGAGCGAGACCGCGGAGGCCCTCGGGCGAGCCATCGGCGACGTCCTGATGGCGCGCGGCGCCGCTCCTGCCCCCGTGCGCGCCGGTGACCACCTGCTCGACTTCTCGAGGCGGACGCTGGTGATGGGCATTCTCAACGTCACCCCGGATTCCTTCGCAGGAGACTCGCTCTACGACGATGTCGTTCGCACCGTGGAGCGCGCCCGAAGTTTCGTCGACTCCGGCGCCGACCTTCTCGACATCGGCGGCGAGAGCACCCGTCCCAACTCTCAGCCCATCAGTGCCGCTGAGGAGATGACCCGCGTCCTGCCGGCTCTGCGCACAGTCTGCGCTGCCGTCGATGTGCCGGTGAGCATCGACACGCGCAAGGCCGAGGTTGCGGCTGCAGCGATCGCCGAAGGAGCGGTGATCGTCAACGACATCTGGGGCCTGCGCGGTGACCCCGGGATGACCGATGTCCTCGCCGCCCACCCGGAGGTGGCCGTGATCGCCATGCACAACCAGCACGGCACCGAGTACGGCGACCTCATGGAGGACATCTGCGCAGCGCTGCGCGAATCGGTGCGCATCGCCGGCGCGCACGGGGTGAGCGCGGACCGGATCGTGGTCGATCCTGGCTTCGGGTTCGCCAAGACGGCCGCGCAGAACCTCGAGCTGATGCGCCGGCTGCGTGAGCTCCGCGGTCTCGGCCGTCCCGTGCTGCTCGGACCATCGCGCAAGAGCACGATCGGCGCCATCCTCGGCGGTATGCCGCCGCCCGAACGGGTCGAGGGAACGCTCGCCCTGCTCGCGCTGGCGGTCGAAGGGGGCGTCAGCATGGTGCGCGTTCATGACGTCGCCGCCGCGGTGCGCGCGGTCCGTGTCGCCGATGCGGTGGTGCGTGGCACGCCGGCGGAGATAGCCGAGCTGCCCCCACCGGGTCCCACCGGGTGACCACCGACGTCGCCTGGGTGGCGCTGGGCAGCAACCTCGGCAACCGCGGACGAGCGCTAGCTGCGCTCCGGGAGAACCTCGCCCGCAGCGGCGTGGCCATCGAAGCGACCTCGAGCGAGATCCTCACCCGCCCGGTCGGGGTCACCGGCCAGGCCGACTTTCACAACCAGCTGCTGCGGCTGCGCGCGCCCGAACCGTGGTCACCGCGGCGCTGGCTCGAGCACACTCGAGCAGCCGAGCTGGCCGCCGGCCGCCGCGACACGTACCACTGGGGCCCGCGCCGGGCCGACGTCGACATCATCCTGCTGGGAGAAAGGGGCGACCTCGCGGTCAACGAGCCGGATCTCGTTGTGCCGCACCCCGAGATCCACAACCGCCCCTTCATCACTCGCCTCCTCAGCGAGCTGGACCGCGGCAAAGCCACCTAGAGGCATGCTCCGCAGCGAAGCACCGGGACGCAGCTGGCCGGCGCACTCGTTCGGAAGGTCGGTCGGCGGGGAGACATCTCTGCTGCGCAAGTTCTGCAGGCGCCCGAGGCAGTGACGGACGTGCCAGTGGCACGTGCGGCGCTGCCGCCAATGGCGCCGAAGCCTGTTTGCAGCGAAGCGGAGATGTCTCCCCGCCGACCGACCCGCCCCTTAGATGGGCAGCCGGTCCGCCAGCTGTGGCACGAGTCGAAGCGCCGTCTGCACCTGCCGCGCAATGAGCGCCAGGTCTGGCGGCTTCTCGAAGTCGATGAGCCAGGAGTGCTCGGCGGTGAACTTCTCGACGAGCGTGGTGCGCCCGAGAGCGGCGAGCCCGATGTGCACCGAGGGGCGGTCGTCGTCGGGGAAGGCCTTGCCGATCAGCGTCTGCACGGTGTCGACCCAGGTGCCCACCTCGCCGACGTCCTGCAGCTCGTAGCCGCCGTCGCCGAGCACGAACTCCGCCTCCACCTCGACGAACGGCTGCGGCGCGAGGTGCTGGTGGGGGCAGTCCTGGGCGTCCTCCTCGTCGTGGTAGAGCTCGCAGTCGGCGCCCGCGCCGTAGCTGGCGACGTAGGTCATCAACGCGTCCCATGAGAAGTTGACGTGGACGTGGTAGCGAGACGGTGGCTCGGATGGAGAGAGCCGCACCGTGCACTCAAAGCGACGCTCGCCGATCCCCGGCTCGACATGGTGGCGCACGTCCTCGATGCTCAGCCCGCTCCCGTCGATGGCCTCGAGCAGGTCGGAGGCGAACTCCTCGTAGGAGGGGAAGGGAGGCCTGGCCTGGGGGTTGTCGCTGGGTGGGAGACCTTCAGCGGGGTGCTGCGACACCTACAGTCCCAGCCGAAGCCGGCGAACGTGGCGAAGGACGACGACCAAGAGGTCGACGCCGAACAGCGCGACGGCCACGATCGCCGTCCAGAACACCAGCGGCGCTTCGGCCCCGGGTGTCTTCCAGTCGTACACGGCGAGGATGGCGGCGAGGAACAGGCCGGCGGCCACAACGGTGAGCGCGGCGACGTTGATGGCCACCAGCGGGTCCGGGATCGAGCGCGGGGCCGCGGCGGGCCCGCGGGATCGGAGCATCGGCGGGGTGGGCATCGAGGGTCAGTCTACCGGGCACCCTCCGGGCGCGTATTGGTGAAGCGGTAGCCGATCCCGGGGACCGCCAGGATGTAGCGCGGCTGGCTCGGATCGGGCTCGATCTTGCGGCGCAGGTTGCGCACGTGCACGTCGATGACGCGCGTCTCGATCGGGTGCTCGTAGCCCCAGACGGACGAGAGGATGCGATCGCGCGAGAGCACCTCTCCGGCGTTGCCGGCGAGGAACGCGAGCAGATCGAACTCAGTGTGAGTGAGGGTGATGTCGTCGCCATCTCGAACCACGCGACGTTCGCCGGTGTCGATGACCAGGCCCCGGAAGGTGAGCCGCCGCCCCTCGCCGTTGCGGGCGGACGGCTCGTGCACCTTGCGTAGGTGCGCGGCGATGCGCGCCAGCAGCTCGCGGGGACGGAACGGCTTCTGGATGTAGTCGTCGGCGCCGATCTCGAAGCCCAGGACCACGTCGATCTCGTCGCTCTTGGCGGAGAGGATCACCACCGGGACGCGGTGGCCGGCGCGACGGATCTCGCGGCAGATGTCGAAGCCGCTCATGTCGGGCATCATCAGGTCGAGCAGCACCATGTCGGGTCGCATCGCCTCGACGGCGGCGAGCGCGTCGGCGCCGCGCTCCACCTCGGTGACCTCATACCCCTCGGACTCGCATGTCAGCCGGACGGCCTTGCGGATCATGGCGTCGTCATCGACGACCAAGACCCTCACCTGCCGAACTCCACTTCACCGTCCTTCACAACTCTTGACGCTCCGCCGATTCTAGGCGCGCCGGGTAGGTTTGGAAGCAAAGCGGCGAACTGGCCGCAGAGTGGCGCGGTTGGTACCATACGGAGCCGTTTTCGGGCGAGCTCCGGCTTATGGAGATCCGGACCGCCCAGTCAGAGGAGCCAGCCCACGTGCAGACCCAGGGTTCGCTGAAGGAGTCCGACCTCGCCTCGCTCCTCCAGACCATGCAGTCGGAGCGCGCCACCGGAACGCTCACCCTCGAGGACGGCACCGACAGCTGTTCCATGTTCTTCCTCTTCGGTCACCTCTTCCACGCGGTGAGCCCCGAAGGCGACGGCGAGGACGTGGTGACCCGCGCACTCGCCTGGCACACCGGCAACTTCCACTTCGACCCGCGCGCCAAGCTGCCCGCCGAGGAGACCATCAAATCCTCGCCCGCGGAGCTGATCGCGGCCGCCGAGGAGGGCGGGGAGCCGGCAGGCGTTGCCGCGGCAAGCTCGAGCGGCGCGCCGTCTCTGCGCGCCGTCGAAGGTCAGACCGCATCCGCGTCGACGGCTGCACCGGCAGCCGATGCCTCGATCTGGAGCCCGGTTGCCTCGGGCCCCGACCCCAACACCGAGGCGCCGTCGCCGTGGAGCACACCAAGCTCGGTCGACGGCGGCGAGCCCGCGGGCGCCGACTCGTCAACCCCCGGCGGACGCGGCGGCGAGGCGGCGCCGGCGTACGCACCGGCGGAGTTTTCACCGTCGTATGCCCCCGCCGAGCCGGCACCGGCAAACGACTCGGCCGCCGAAGCGCACAGCACCATGCCGAGCACGCCGGCGGGCGGCTCGGGTGAGCCGGCGCCGGTGGGATCCCTGCCCATCCCGTCGGGAACCGTGCAGTACGAGGGCCTGAAGAGCGCGTTCGTCGACTTTCCGCGCCTGCTGCGCACACTGCGCAGCGATCACCACACCGGCTTCATCCGACTGTTCAGCGGTTCCTCTACCGGCGTGCTGCTCTTCCGTGACGGCGAGCTCGTTGACGCGGAGGCCGGCGATGACGGAGCGGCGCACGGCGAGGAGGCGTTCACCATCTTTCGGCGCGGCATGGACACCGGCGACGGCCTCATTGACGTCGTCGAGCTCGACAGCGACACGGTCACATCCGTGGCCCGCCTGCTCACCGGACCCCCTCTGTTCGCCGGCTTGCTGGCACGGTTCGTCAACTTCCCTGCGCTGCTCGAGTACCTCGCCGAGGAGCGCCTCGACGGCTCCGTGATCGTCGTGGGTGGCACCGAGACCGGCGTGATCCTGCTCAAGCAGGGCAGCGTCCTGGCGGCGTACACGGCCGGCTCGCGTGTGCCGCTCACCAGCACCGACGCGGTCGCCGCGCTGGCCACGGAGCGGCCGGCGCGCATCGAGGTGCGCGGTGATGACAGCTCGCGCGGCGGCATCGACGCAGAGGCGGTCCTGTCCCGGCCGTCCTAGCGCGCTGGTAGCCTCTGCCGCCGCGAAGCACCGTCGCCTGCAGGGCACCGCGCGCCTGCTGGTGGGGGTGCTCGTGGGCGGGGCGCTGGCGGTGGCGCTCAGCAGCTGCTTCTCGGCTCCGCCGCAGATCATCTCTCTCGAGCCGAATCGCGGCTCGACCTCGGTTCCCGCGGACTCGACGGTGCGGGTGGTGTTCGACCGCGCTGTCGCCCACGCCAGCGTCGTCGGCCGCTTCAGCGTCATCGCCACCCCCACCACAGCGCAGACCGTCAGCCCCGCCATCCCCGGGTGTGACTTCAGCACCGTCTTCGCTGCGGCGACGACAGCACCGTGCTGGATCCACTGGCTCGACCCGCAGCCTGGCTTCGAGCTGATCCACCAGGGCGCTGTGTTCCGGCCCGCGACGCGCTACACGTTCACCCTGGCGGGCGGCTTCGCCGATGCGCAGGGGGATCGCAACGACCTCGATCACCACTGGGACCTGACCACCGCTGCCGCCCCGCTGGTGAGCGCGAGCACGCCGGCCGATCGCGGCTCCGACGTCGCCGTCGACACCCGGCTGGCAGTCTCCTTCTCGGCGCCCATGGACGCACCGTCCACCGCGGGGGCGATCGCATTGCTGCCCGTAGTCCCCGGAACGAGGGTGGTGCGCAACCTCAACGACCACAGCCGCTTCGTGATCCTCCCCGGCCAGATGCTGGCGCCGCGAACCACATACAGCATCTCCGTCGGCGGATCCGCCCGTGGAGAGGATGAGCAGTTCGTCGGCCTGCCCACCGTCGTGCGCTTTACCACCGGGGCCCGCCTGGAGAGCACGCACGCTGTGGTGCTCGCCGGCCTGGCGGCCGAGGACCCCACCCAGGTCATGCTGCCCGCGCTCGCGCCAGCGGCGCCCGGTGAGCCGAGCGCCGCCCCGGTGGTGCTGACCGCGCCGCGCTGTGCGCTCGCCATCGGCTGCGGCGCAGTGGCCAGCGGGACACCGCTGCTGACCTACACCGCCGCAGCCGTGTCCCCGGACGGTTCTCACGTCGCCGTGGTGGTGCGCAACGTAACGGCACGCACCTCGAGCCTGCAGGTCATCGACACCATCGACGGCGCCGTTCTCGAGGACCTCCCCGCCGGCACGCTGCCCTCATGGTCGCCCGACGGCGCCCAGCTGGCTTTCGCGACACCGACCGGCGTCGACCTGCTCGACCTGCGCTCGGGTGCGGTGTCGGCGGTGGCGGCGCAGACCAGCCTGGTGGCACCGCCGCTCTGGGTGAAGACCACAACCCTGGTGCTCAGCACCGCCGCCAGCGCGACGACGCCGGCGGCCGTCGAGCTCGTCAACCGCCAGCTCCAGGCGCGGTATTCGCTTCCCGGTGCGCCCGGCGCGTCGATCGCGGCGGCGGTGTCACCCGGCGGCGCCCGGATCGCGCTCGGCACCGCGACAGGAGGTGTGCTCGTCGTCCCCGCTCCGGGGGCGCCAGGAAGCGCGCAGACACTAGCCGGCCACCTGCAGCCACTCGGCTTCGCCGGAGAGGGGACCCTGGTGGCGGTCAACAC
Source organism: Candidatus Aeolococcus gillhamiae (assembly GCF_016464765.1). Classification (NCBI taxonomy): domain Bacteria; kingdom Bacillati; phylum Candidatus Dormiibacterota; class Candidatus Dormibacteria; order Candidatus Aeolococcales; family Candidatus Aeolococcaceae; genus Candidatus Aeolococcus; species Candidatus Aeolococcus gillhamiae. The sequence goes on from NZ_JAEKNS010000083.1 coordinate 10,913, forward strand.
CAGCTCGGCGGCCGCGCAGCTGCTGCGTATCAGCGTCGTCGGCGGCGACACCACGGTGGTCGTGCTCGGAGCCGGCACCACCGACCTGAGCAGCGTGCGCGTGGCGCCGGATGGACGCCGCCTGGTGTGCCTGGCGGTGGACGCGCATGGCGTGCGTCAGGCGTACGTGGCCAGCGCCGACGGCAGTGGGGAGCTGGCCATGACGCGGTTCCTGAGTGGCGGACTCGAGGCCCGGTCGGTGGGCTTCTCCGACTGACCGGCGCCGCCACGACATGTGCGTTGGCGCAGGCGACTTCATGTCGGCGGAGCTGACACCGATGGCCGGGGGGTGCCCGAGGGGGGACCGCAGTTCCCCCTTCGCATGTGGGTAGGCTGCGGGCAGTGCCACTGCCCCTGCTCTTTCTCATCGCCGACACCGGTGGCGGACATCGCGCGGGAGCGACCGCGGTCGCGCGGCGGCTGGAGATGGACCGGCCCGGTGAGTTCGACGTCCACATCGTCGACCCGGTCGGCACCGCCTCGCCGACCGTCCTCAGCCGCACCGCCGACCTCTACGGGCCGCTCATCCACCGGGCGCGCTGGCTGTGGGCGGTGCTCTATCACGCCACCAACTCCGCCGCCGTCGTCGGCCTCATGCAGCACTCCGCGTTGCGTCCGCTGCGCGGCGCCATCCAGGAACTGATCGCCTCGCTGCGCCCGGCCGCGGTCGTCTCCTTCCACCCATTGCTCAACCACCTCGCCGCGGACGCCGTGCACTCCGGGGCACATCCGACGGTGCCGGTGATCACGGTGATCACCGACCTCGTCGACGTGCACGCGGGCTGGGCGTCGCGCGACGTCGACGCGGTGGTCATCCCGTCGCCCGGTGGGCTGGACCGCTGCCGCCGCGCCGGCATCCCCGCCGAGCGCTGTCATCAGCTCGGCCTGCCGGTCGACTCCGCGTTCGCCCGGCCCATCCCCGACGATGCCGAGCGCCGCGGCCTGCGCGCCCGCTTGGGGCTGGCTGAGGAGCGCTTCACGGTGCTGGTGTGCAGCGGCGCGGACGGCTCCGGCGGCCTGGACCGGCGCGCGCGCGCCATTGCGGGGTCGGGGCTCAACGTCGGGCTGGCCGTGATCTGCGGGCGCAACGAGCGCGCGCGCAAACGCCTTCGCGGCCTGCGTGACTGGTCCGGGCGGCCGGTGCCCGTGCTCGGCTTCGTCGCCAACATGGCCGACTGGATGCGCGCCGCCGATGTGGTGGTTACCAAGGCCGGACCGGGGACGATCGTCGAAGCCCTCTGTTCGGGGCTGCCGCTGCTCCTCACCTGGTACATCCCCGGGCAGGAGAGCGGCAACCTGGAGTGGCTGGTCGACATCGGCGCCGGTCGCTACGTGCCCAGGCCACGCGAGCTGGTCGACACCATCACTGAGCTTGCCGCGCCGGGATCGCCCGGGCTGGCAACGATGCGCGCCGCCGTCGCCGGCGCGGCCCGGCCGGAGGCCACCGAGCGGATCGCCGCTCTCATCGCGGACATGGCGTGCTCCGCGGTGGCGCGCGCGTGAGCGCGCTGGTTCTATCCCCGGTGGCCGAGGGCGCCTGCAGCCTGGAGCGGCTGCGCATCTTCGCCTTCCGCAACTACGCAGAGCAGTCCGTGGAGTTCGGTCGCGGCATCAACGTCGTCGGCGGGCGCAACGCGCAGGGCAAGACCAACCTGCTCGAGGCGGTGGCGACCCTGCTGCTCACCCGCTCGCCGCGCGCGTCGAGCTCGGCCGACGTGGTGGCGTGGGGCAGCGACGAGGCGCTGGTCGAGGCCAAGGTGCTCCGGCCCGCGGCCGACCGCACCCTGGCTGTGCACTTCCGCCGCGACCTCGCCTCGGGTCGGGTCACCCGCACCGCCACCGTCGACGGCAGCCCGCGCCCCGCCCGCGACCTCCTGGGGCTCTGCCCGGTGGTGCTCTTCTGGCCCGAGGACCTCCAGCTCGTCAAGGCCGGGCCGGACATGCGGCGGCGCCTTCTCGACGTCGTCCTCGCCCAGCTCGACCGCCGCGCCGCCGCCGACCTGCTCCGCTACCGCCACGTCCTCGAGCAGCGCAACGCCCTGCTCCGCCAGCTGCGCGCCGGCAGCGCGGGCCTCGACGCGCTCGCCGGCTTCACGCGCGAGCTCGTCGAGAGCGGATCGCGCATCCAGGTGGCGCGCGCGGAGCTGGTGGCCGCGCTCATCCCGCACGGGCGCGAGGCGCTCGCCCAGATCGGCGGCGGCGAGGAGCTCGGGTTGCGCTATCTCCCGGACGGTGGCATGGAGGCGGGCGCCGGCCACGAGGAGGCGGAGCACACCCTTGCCGCCACCCTGGTGCGCCGCCGCGACGAGGAGATTGCCCGCGGCGCCACCCTGGCCGGACCGCATCGCGACGACCTCGAGCTGCTCATCGGTGGCCGGCCGGCGCGCAGCGCGGCGTCGCAGGGCCAGCAACGCAGCATTGTGCTGGCCCTCAAACTTGCCGAGGTGCGACACATCGCCTCGCGTGCCGGGGTCATGCCGGTGCTACTCCTCGACGACGTGCTCAGCGAACTCGATCCCGGGCGACGTCGCGACCTCGTCGCCGGCATCGCCGCGGCGGGGTTGCAGACGCTGATCACCAGCAGCGAGCCCCTTCCGGAGACGCTGCCACCGGGCACGCGTCGCTTCGAGGTTGCGTCGGGACGCGTGACCGCGGTGATGGAGAGCTGATGGACCGCCTCTCCGACCTCATCGACCCAGCCCTGCGCGGGCTCGGGGTGCGCGGCCGTGTGCGCGAGGTGCAGGTGCGCGACGTCTTCAACAACGTGGTCGGGCCTGCACTTGCGCCGATGTGCCAGGCGATCAGCCTCGAGCGCGGCGTGCTCCTGGTCGGCGTGGCCAACACCTCGTTGAGCCACCAGCTCCATCTCGATTCGGTGCGCGTCGTCGCGCTCCTCAATGAGAGGCTCGGCACCGCTGCGGTGCGTCGCCTGCGCTTCACCACGCTCGAGGTCTGAGGACTCAGACCGTCGTCGACTCGGGCGCCGGTTCCGGCGTTGCGGCCGCGCCCTCCCGCCCCTGGCTCTCGAACTGGGTGCGGTACAGCTCGGCGTAGAGCCCGGCCTGCGCGAGCAGGCTGCGATGCGTTCCCTGCTCGACGATGCGGCCGGCGTCGATGACCAGGATGACGTCAGCGTCGCGCACCGTGGAGAGGCGGTGCGCGATGACCAGAGAGGTGCGCCCGGCCAGCGCGTGCCGCAGCGCCTCCTGCACGGCCGCCTCCGACTCCGAGTCGAGGTGCGCGGTGGCCTCGTCGAGGACCACGATGTCCGGCGCCTTGAGGAGCAGGCGGGCGATGGCGATGCGCTGCTTCTCGCCACCCGAGAGCCGGTAGCCGCGATCGCCGACCAGGGTGTCGAGGCCGTCGGGTAGGGAGGCGACCAGCGGGAGGATCTGCGCGGCGCGCAGCGCCTCGATCAGCTCCTCGTCGGTGGCGTCGGGCTTCGCGTACGCCAGGTTGGAGCGGATCGACTCGTGGAAAAGGTGCGCGTCCTGGGTGACCACGCCGACGGTGGCGCGGATCGACTCCAGCGTGGCGTCGCGGACGTCGATGCCGTTGAGGCGCACGGCGCCGGCGCGCACGTCGTAGAGGCGCGGCACGAGGTGGCTCAGCGTGGTCTTGCCGGCTCCCGACGGGCCGACCAGCGCCACCAGCTGACCGGGCCGGGCTGTGAAGTTGACGTCGAACAGCACCTGCTGATTGTTGGTTCGCTCGAGCACCGCCACCGCCTCGAGCGAGGCCAGTGAGACCTCCTCCGCGGAGGGGTAGCGGAAGTCGACGTGGTCGAACTCGATGGTCGCGGGTCCACGCGGGATCGGCACTGCGTCAGGCTTTTCGGCGATCATCGGGGGCAGGTCGAGGACCTCGAAGACGCGGTCGAAGCTCACCAACGCGGTCATGATGTCGACCTGCACGTTGGAGAGCGCGGTGAGCGGGCCATAGAGGCGGCTGAGGTACGCGGTCAGCGCCACCACCGTTCCCACCATGAGCACGCCGCGCGCCGCCTGCGCGCCACCGAGCCCGTACACCAATGCTGTGGCCAGCGACGCGGTGAGCAGCAGCGAGGTCATGAAGATGCGCGCGTACATGGCCTGCAGGATGCCGATGTCGCGGACCCGGCGCGCCTTGGTGGCGAAGCCGCGCACCTCCTCGGCGGGATGGCCGAAGAGCTTCACGAGCAGCGCTCCCGAGACGTTGAAACGCTCGCTCATGGTGGTGTTCATCTGCGCATTGAGGTTGTACGACTCGCGGGTGATGCCGGCCAGGCGACGTCCCACCCAGCGGGCCGGGAGCAGGAACACCGGCAGGAGGATCAGCGAGAGCAACGTGATCTGCCACGAGAGGAAGAACATCGCCACCAGGGTGATGCTCACGCCGATGACGTTGCCCACCACCGACGAGAAGGTGTCGGTGAACGCCTGCTGGGCGCCGAGCACGTCGTTGTTGAGCCGGGAGATGAGCGCGCCGGTCTGGGTGCGTGTGAAGAAAGAGATCGGCATCTCGTTGATGTGCGCGAAGACCTTGGTGCGCATGTCGAAGATCAGCCCCTCGCCGACGCGCGCGGAGAGCCAGCGCTGGAGGAGGCCGAGGATGGCGTCGAAGATGGCCAGGGCGGCGACTCCACCGGCGAGCACCGCGACCAGGTTGACATTGTGGCCGAGGATGCCGTTGTCGATGATGGCGCGGTAGATGAGCGGGTTGATCGCCCCGACGATGGCGTCGACGATGATCAGCACGAGGAAGATCGAGAGCGGGACGCGGTACGGTCTGGCAAAGCCGGCGATCCGGCGCACGACCCCAGCGGTGAGCTTGTGCCGCTTCATCTCCTCGTCGCGGCGCATGGAGCGCATCAGCCCCCAACCGCCCATGTGCATGCCCATCAGACGAGGCTCCCTGTCGCTGTCATACAGCGTCGAGCATGACATCTCGGCGCGATCCTTCCGCCCCGCGGCGAACCGATCCGGACCGGGTCAGCGGCCTGCCGGCGTCACCTCGAGCACCACCTTGCCGAGCTTGTCACCGGCGCCGAAGCGATCGTAGGCGGCCTGAGCCTCCCCGAGGCTGAAGACGGCCGCGACCGGGACGCGCAGGCGCCCCTGCGCCAGCGCCGGGAGCACCTCGGCCTCCACGCGGCGAGCGCAGATCGCCTTCTCCTCGAGCGGGCGTGCTCGCAGCGTCGAGCTCATCAGGTGGCCGCGCCTCATCATCAGGGCACGGAGGTCGATCTCGGTACGGGCGCCGGCGCCGATGCCGATGACCACGATGCGCCCGCGTGGCGCGAGGGCCGCGAGGTCGGCGCTGAGGTTGGGCGCGCCGACCAGCTCGAGGATGACGTCGAACGGGCCGTGCCCGGCGGCGGCGTCCGGGGCCACGGCGAGGTCGGCGCCGAGCGCGAGAACTTCGGGGCGCAACCGCTCGGAGCGAACGCTCGCGCAGACGCGCGCTCCGGCAAGGTGGGCCAACTGCACCGCGGCCACGCCGACGCCCCCGGCCGCGCCGTTGACGAGCACGCTCTCACCGGGATGTAGCTGCGCCTGGGTGAAAAGGGCGTCGTGGGCGGTGGTGAACACCTCGGGAAAGCCTCCTGCGGGCGTCCAGTCCACGCCGTCGGGCACCGCCATCAGCAGCCGCTCGTGCACGGTGACGAGCTCTGCCTGCGCGCCGCCGCCCACGACCGCCATGACACGGTCGCCGATGCTCCACCGGGTCACCCCGCGACCGAGCGCGGTCACCTCGCCGGCGAGCTCGAGCCCGGGGATGTCGGACGGGCTGCCCGGTGGGGCCGGGTACAACCCCTTCAGCTGCATCGGGTCTGCCCCGTTGATGCCTGCCGCGCGCACCGCCACGAGCGCCTCGCCCGCGCCCGGCTGCGGGTCGGGATGTTCGTCGATCGTCAGGCGGTTGTCGACGATGGTGACCGCGCGCATGCGCGGAACAGCCTACGGGACGCGCACCGGCATGATGATGCAGAGGTAGTCGTCGCGCCCCGAGGGGCGGATCACGCCCGGCTGCAGCGAGCCATTGAAGCTGAGTTGCACCTCGTCGGAGTCCATAACGCTGAGAGCGTCGAGAACGTAGCGCGCGTTGAACGCGATCTGCACGTCGTCGCCCTTGACGTTGGCCGAGAGGGGGGCCTCGTCGTCACCTACCTCGGCGGTCTGGGCGACCAGGGTGAGGGTGTTGTCGCCGACGCGCAGCCGCACCGGATTGGCCGCGTCACGCGCCAGCACCGAGGCGGTCTTGGCCTCACGGAGCAGCGATGCGGTGGGCAGCTTGACCGTGGTGGTCGACTCGCCGGGGATGACCTGCGCGTAGTTGGGGTAGTTGCCCTCGATGAGACGCGACGAGATCTCGACGTCCTTGAGGCTGAAGAACACCTGGTTGCGCTGCTCGCTGAAGCTGATCGACACCGTCGGCCGGGTCGGGTTGACCGCGCGGGCCACCTCGCTGAGGTGACGCGAGGGAACGATCACCGAGCCGGTGAACGCCTTCTCGCCGCTCGACTTGGCCTCCAGGGTCTTCACCGCGAGGCGATGACGGTCAGTGGCGGCGAGCGTGAGCCGCTCTCCCTCGACCTGGAAGAGCACCCCGGTGAGCACCGGCGAGGCCTCGTCACCGCTGGCGGCCATGGCCGTCTGTGCCACCGCGTTGGCGAACACCGCGGCGTCGAGCTCGATCGCCGCTCCCGCATCGCGCGCCGGCAATGGCGGGAACTCCACCGCGTCGATGCCATGGAGGTTGGTTCGGTGCACCCCGCAGCTGAGCTTGAGCACCTGGGTGTTGACGTCGAGCTCCATGGTGCAGGGCGCCTCGGCGAGCGATGCGACGTACTCGCTGAGCAGCCGCGCCGGCACGGTCGTGCGCCCGTCGAGCTCTATCTCGGCGGGAACCGTGGCGGCCATGGTCAGATCGAGGTTGGTGGCGGTGACCCGCAGGCCGCCGTCAGTTGTCTCCAACAGCACGTTGCCGAGGACCGGCAGCGTTGAGCGTGGTGACACCGCACGCGAGACGAGCGACAGTGCTGCGCTGAGCGCGGATGGGGAGACGGAGCACTTCATGCTGTCAGACCTCAGGGTGTGCCGGGGTTGTCACCAGACTCCATTAAGACTGGTGACAGAGTCTTTGAAACAGTCGTAGACGTAGAGGGCGCCGAACGGGGGATAACCGGCCAAACGGCCGCGTGCAGCGGGCATATCGCCAAGGACAACCTGTGCAAGCGCGATGCCGACATCACGATTCCATCCACAGGGCGGTCACCGTGGAGTTTCGCGCACAGGTCGACCGGAACATATCCACAGGACTCTCCCCGTCCCCCATCAGTGCTCGTGGAGCCGCTGGCGGATCTGGCGCAGGTCACCCTGCAGACGGGAATCCTCGAGCACCAGGTCGGTGATCTTCTCGATGGCGTGCAGCGCGGTGGTGTGATCGCGGCCGCCAAAGGCGTTGCCGATCACCGGCAGCGAGGACTCGGTCTCCTCGCGCACGATGTACATGGCCACCTGGCGGGGGAAGACGATGTGCTTGTCGCGACGCTTGCCCTTCATCTCCTCGAGCGAGATGGTGAAGTACGCCGCCACCGTCTCCTGGATCAGCTCGATGCTGACCGGGGTGCTGTCGCCGACGGGGATGATGTCGCGCAGGATGATCTGGGCGGCGTCCAGCGTCACCGGTTGACCGTTGATGGAGGCGTGAGCGAGCACGCGGATGAGCGCGCCCTCGAGCTCGCGGATGTTGCGCTGGATCTTGTGGGCGATAAAGCTGCAGACGTCGTCGGGCACCAGCGAGCCGTGCGGGCCAAGCTTGGTGTTGAGGATGGCCAGCCGGGTCTCGAAGTCAGGTGGCTGGATGTCGGCCATGAGGCCACCCTCGAAGCGGCTGCGCAGGCGGTCCTCGAGAGTGGGGATGTCCTTGGGCGGCCGGTCGCTGCTCACCACGATCTGCTTCTGGATCTCGTGGAGCGCGTTGAAGGTGTGGAAGAACTCCTCCTGGGTGCGGTCCTTGCCGGCCAGGAACTGGATGTCGTCGATGAGCAGCACGTCGACGCTCCGATAGCGGGTCCGGAAGTCCGAGGTGCGGTTCTCCTGGATGGAGCCGATCATCTCGTTCATGAACTTCTCGGAGGTGATGTAGGCCACCTTGGGCGGGCGGCGGTGGCCCTCGCGGACGGAGTGGCCGATGGCGTGCATGAGATGCGTCTTGCCGAGCCCGACACCGCCGTACAGGAAGAGTGGGTTGTACGCCTTGCCGGGAGCGTCGGCGACAGCGCGGCAGGCGGCATGGGCGAAGCGGCTGCTATTGCCCACCACGAAGGTGGAGAAGGTGAAGTTGGGGTTCAGTCGCGTCGCGTTACTGCCGTCAGTGGCAGATTCTCCCACAATCCCGTAGGCCGGCTCGGGCGCGTCCGCGATGGGGGCGGGCTCGTCCGGGGGTGGACCGGCGGCGGGGTCGACGGTGATGACCACCTCGCAGTCCCGGCCCAGCAGGCCGCTGATGGTCTCGCGGATCACCACTGCGTAGCGTTCGATCAGCCAGTCACGCGCCAGTCGCGTGGGCACCCCGATGGTGAAGGTATGGCCGTCGCTCTCTACCAACCGCGCGTTGGCCAGCCACGTCTCGTAGCCGGGACGGGCCAACTGGAAGCGCAATTCCTCCTGCGCCGCCTGCCAAATCTGCTGCGTGCCGCCGGGCGTCGACGTGGGGGCCTCCGTGTCGTCGGGGGCAATCACCTCCACGTCGCCGGGAATGCCCGTAGCAGACAAATCGTTGCCCCCGTGGTGACCGTCAGCCCGACACCTTCGCCGCCCATCTTTTGCACAGGATGTGCACAAGAGTGGATAAGCGAACCTGTGGCGCACCGACGGAAAAACGATGGAAGGGCGATGTTGTGAGACGTCGCCCGTCGGGGCAGCGAGCAGTCTAGCAACGCGAAGACCGGCTCACAACGGGCAGCGCGGACCCGCGTGCAGAGGCCCGGCCGGCGGCATCGCTGCTATACTCCGCCGGCCACTCCGATGACCGGAGACATCTGCCGCCGCGTTCGGCGCGCCCACCTCACACCCGGTCGTCGATCCTCCCGTCTGCGGAGCGCCGGACATCAAACGGACCTACCAACCCAAGAAGAAGTACCGGCGTAAGACCCACGGGTTTCGCATCCGCATGTCGACACCCGGGGGACGCCAGGTGCTCAAGGCGCGGCGTCGTAAGGGGCGCAAGCGCCTGACCCCCGCGCCGACGCGGTGATCTCGCGACATCGCCTGCGTGGGCGACGTCGCTTTGCCTCCGTCCGTGCCGGCGGCCTGCGCGCCTCCGCCGCCGGCGTGCGCGCCCAGCTCGCCGTCAATGAGCTCGACGTTGCCCGCGTCGGTTTCGCCCTGGTGGGGTTGCGCTCGTCGGTGCAGCGCAACCTGCTTCGCCGCCGCTTGCGCGAGGCGATCCGTCCCCTGCTCGACCGCCTCACCGGCCGCGACCTGGTGATCGTGGCCGGCGCGGACGCCGCCGGGTTGACCTTCGCCGAGCTGCGGACGGCGGTGGAGACCTCGGTCTTCCGCGTCCTGGAACGGGCGGAGAGCGCCGCGGGGAGGTCGACGGCGGACAATGGGGTGATGACCCGCCCGCCGCAGGCGCGCCGATGACCCGCCTCAGCCTCCTGCTGATCCGGGTGTACCGGGTGAGCATCGGCCCGCTGTTCGGCATGATGAGCAGCTGCCGGTACGAGCCCACCTGTTCGCAGTACGGGTATGAGGCGATCTCGCGCTTCGGCGCGCGTCGCGGCTGGTGGCTGGCGCTGCGCCGGATCGGGCGCTGCCATCCATTCCACGCCGGCGGCCTTGACCCCGTGCCCGACGAGTACGTGAGCTGGCGCGCCGCGCGCCGCCGCAAGCGTGCGGTGCTGTCCGGAGACTCGGTGTGATGGTCGGCATCTCCATCTTCGACGCCCTGGGCGAGCCGTTCCGGTACTGCCTGGAGTTCTTCACCAACATCTTCAAGACCATCGGGCCGCTCAACTCGATTGGCGCCTTCGGTCTGGCCATCGTGATCACCACGCTGATCATCCGCGGCGCGCTCTTCCCCATCTTCGGCTGGCAGCTGCGCACCAGCCGGCGCATCCAGTCGGAGCAGCGCCTCATCGCCCCGCAGCTGGCCGAGCTCCGCAAGAAGTACAAGCGGGAGCCGCAGAAGCTCAGCGAGGAGATGAAGAAGCTCTACGCCGAGCACCAGGTGTCGCCGTTCAGCAGCCTCTCCGGCTGCCTGCCCGCGCTGGTGCAGATGCCCGTGCTCATCGGGCTGTACCGCGGCATCACCAACGCCACCACCAACCTCAAGGGTGTCGGCAAGGGGTTCCTGTGGATCACCGACGTGTCGCAGTCGGGCGGCCAGGCCTGTTGCGGGGTGGTCAAGGCCGGCGTCAAGAGCACCGATTGGGGTCAGCTGATCAATCACCCGGCGGTGATCATCCTGCCGTTCCTGGCCGCAGTCCTCACCTTCGCGCAGTCGCGAATGATGATGCCGCCACCGCGCCCGGACATGACCGACCAGGAACGGACGATGACCAACGTCACCAAGCAGATGTCGATCATCTTCCCGATCATCATCTTCGTGCTCAGCCTCAACTTCCCCCAGGGCCTCGCGCTCTACTGGGTGACCGGGACGCTCTTCATGGTCCTGCAGCAGTACCACCTGGTCGGCTGGGGCTCGCTCAAGGTACCGGCGTGGTTCCCCGGCGCCGGCCGCGTCACCGCACTCTCGTATCCCAAGCACGATCCCGGCGCCACCGCAGCTCGACCCAAGTCGGCGGCGACGCAGACAGCGATCGCGCCCGCCGGCAACGGCAGCCGCCCGGCGGGGCGACGTGGACGGGGTGCAGCCCAGAAGGTGGCCGCCGCGCCGCCGGCGCCGGCCGTCGCGACCGGCGCCGTCAACGCGCCGCCGGCGCGGATCCCCAAGAGACGCAACAACAAACGCCGTCGCTAGCCGCAGCGGCGCACCGACCGGCGAGGAGATCCAGGTGAACGAAACCGAAGAAGGCACAGTCCAGGCGACCGCGGCGCCGGGTGTCGAGGGCAGTGGCGCCACCGTCGAGGAGGCCACCGCCCAGGCGCTTGCCGAGCTCGGCGCCCAACGCGACGACGTGGTCGTCGAGGTCCTCACACGCGGCGGGGCGCGTCCCGTCCCCGGCGAGTACCTGTCGTCGAGCGCGGCGAAGGTGCGGGTGAGCCGGATCGACGAGCACACCGCGCGCGGCCGCGCCCTGCTCGCCGCCCTGCTCGAGCAGATGGAGATCCCGGCGCGTGTCTCGGTGCGGCGCGGCACCAGCCCTCGCGCCGGTGAGGCGGAGGCGCCGATGATCCTGGAGGTCTCCGGCGACGACCTCGGGCTGCTGATCGGTTGGCGCGGCGAGACCCTGCGCGCGTTGCAGACGACCGTCAACCTGATGATGGGCGACGAGCAGTCCGACGTCCAGGGGCGGCGGCTCATCCTCGACGTCGAGCGCTACCGGGCCCGCCGTGAGGACCAGGTCCGCGAGCTGGCCCAGCGCCTCGCCGACCGGGTCAAGGCGAGCGGTGAGCGCTACACGCTCGATCCGATGCACGCATACGAGCGGCGCATCATCCACCTCACCCTGCAGGACGACACGGGAGTGCGCACCGAGAGCAGCGGTCACGAGCCGGCGCGACGCGTGGTCATCCACCCCACCGGTCCTGCCCAGGGAGGACTTCCGTCGCGGCCCGAGCGGGGGCGCAACCGCTGGTAGGGCGAAGGGGGAACGCTGTTCCCCCCTCGGGCTCCCCCCATCTAGCGGTGTCGGTTCCGGCGACATGAAGTCGCCTGCGCCGACGGTATGGGCGAAGGGGGAGCTGCGTTCCCCCCTCGGGCACCCCCCATCAAGCGGTGTCGGTTCCGGCGACATGAAGTCGCCTGCGCCGACGGTATTTGGGGGTTATTGACGTTGGTAGCTCTGGCTGCTGATCGCGGCCATGTGCGGACCGTGCTTGACGGCGGCGTGCGCCTGCTGGCTGCGCCGATGCGCGAGCGCGCGTCGGTGAGCATCGCTTTCATGTTCGGCACCGGGTCGCGTGTGGAGAGCGCCGGCGAGTGCGGGCTCGCCCACTTCATCGAGCACATGGTGTTCAAGGGTGGGGAGACATACCCCACCGCACGTCAGATCAGCGAGGCCGTCGAGGGCGTCGGCGGCGTGCTCAACGCGTCCACCGATCGCGAGGCCACCATCTTCTGGGCAAAGGTGCCCGCAGAGCGCATCGACGTCGCCGTCTCCGTGCTGAGCGACATGCTCTTCCGGCCGCGCTTCCTCCCTGACGACGTCGAGCGCGAGCGCCAGGTGGTGATCGAAGAGCTGCGCATGTATGAGGACAGCCCGCAGGACCACGTGCACACGCTGTTCGACGCGGTGATGTGGCCCGACCACCCGCTCGGCTGGGACGTGGCCGGCACCGAGGCGACGGTGCAGTCCTTCAGCGCCGACGACTGCCGCCGCCACCTGCAGCGGCACTACAGGCGCGACGACCTTGTGGTGTCCGCCGCCGGCGCGCTCGACAGCGCCGCGATCGCCGAGCTGGTGTCGGCGTCGCTGCAGCGCTGGCCGGATCACGCTGGGGAGAGTGTCGAACCGCTGCCGGCCAGCGCACCCTCGGGCGCCGCAGTGAGCATCCTCGACCGCCGCGCCAGCCAGGCCAACATCGTGCTCGGCGCGCGCGCGCCGTCGTACCGGGATGAGCGCCGCTTTGTGGCGGACATCCTCAACGTGGTTCTCGGTGAGGGGATGTCGAGCCGGCTCTTCCTCGAGCTGCGCGAGGAGCGGGGACTGGCGTACGACGTGCACTCATTCCTCACCCGCGTCGCCGACAGCGGAACCCTGGCCATCTCGCTGGGGTGTGAGCCCAAGCGAGCGCTGGTGGCGATCAGGGCTGCCGTCGCCGAGCTGAAGCGGCTGGCGACCGAACCCGTGCCCCACGCGGAGCTGGAGCGAGCCAAGGAGTACGCGCGCGGGCGCCTCTCCGTGCAGCTGGAGAGCACCTCGGCGCTCTGCAACCACCTCGGACAGCAGGAGCTGCTCACCGGTGAGATCCTCCTGGCCAGCGACATCGCCGAGCGTCTCGTCGCCGTCGACCCGGAGTCGGTGCGCGCGCTCGCCGCCGAGATCCTCAGCGGCGGTCTGCGTGCTGCGGTGGTCGGTCCCTTCCGCAAGCCCGAGCCGTTCCTCGAGGTGCTCAGCGCCTGACTGCGGTGCCGCGGGCGCGTTCGGATATGGTGGTCCACCATGCAGAGTGAACGCACGCTGGTGTTGATCAAACCCGACGCCGTGCAGCGCGGACTCGTCGGCGAGATCGTCGGACGGCTCGAACGTCGCGGCCTCCATCCCGTCGGCATCAAGCTCATGAAGGTCACCACCGCGATGGCCGAACGCCATTACGGCGAGCATCGGGACAAGCCCTTCTTCGGCGGCCTCGTCGAGTTCATCACCTCCTCCCCGGTCGTCGCCATGGTCTGGGAGGGGCCCGGTGCGGTCGCGCTGGTGCGCACCATGATGGGGACCACCAACCCCCAGAGCTCGCCGCCCGGCACCATCCGCGGCGACCTCGCGGTGAGCCTGGCGATGAACGTCATCCACGGCAGCGACTCGCCGCAGAGCGCGGCGCGCGAGGTCGCCATCTTCTTCTCGGAGAAGGAGTTGCTCGACTGGGAGAGCAGCGGCGCCGGCTGGATCCTGTCGGACGACTGACGGCGCGCGGCGGGCTCAGCCCGCGGCGGCGCTTCTCTGCCGGCGACGGCGACGGCGTGACAGAAGGAATGCGGGCGGCAGCGCCAGGATGATCGCGGGAGCGACCGGCGTCTCCAGGACCACGGCGGTCGAATCGGGCACCAGCGTGGGCCCGGCGCCGAGGCCGAAGTGGCCAAAGGGGAGGACGCGCACGAACGCCTTGGCCAGGATGTTCTTGCGCGGCACCAGCCCGAACATGCGCGAATCGCTGGACCGGTTGCGGTTGTCTCCCATCACGAAGTACTTGCCGGCCGGGATGGTGAGCGGCTGCGGGGCTGACGACTCGGTGCCGCTCGGCAGGCAACAGAAGTTCATGGTGTCCCACTTCTCGGGGAGGTAGGGCTCTTGGAGGCGCTGCCACGCTCCCTGGCCGCCCGGCTTGATCAGCAACGCCGTCGGCGAGCGGCTGCCGTCGATCTCAATTTTGTCACCAGGAATCCCGATCACACGCTTGATGAAATCCTTGGTGGGATCGCTGGGCGGCATGAGCACTACGACGTCGCCACGCTGCGGATCGCCGAAGTAGTACGAGATCTTGCTGGCCAGCAGCAGGTCATTGTTCTGCAGCGTCCCCACCATGCTTTCGCCGTCCACGCGCACCGTTTGCAGCGCACTCCAGATGGCGATGTACAGAACCACCGCGATGATGAGCACCTCAAGCACATCGCGGACGAGCCCGTGACGGCGGCGGCGCGGCCTCGGGGCGTCGGTGGGCTCAGGCTGCACGCGGCGTGATTATGACAGGGGGCGGAGGGAATCCCGGTCTCCGTCTGCGGTGCGAGAGGTCAGCGGGGAGACATCTCCTTGCGCCTCAAACAGGCTTCGGCGCCAGTGGCGGGCGAGCCGAACGCTATTCGCGTCCGTCTCACCCTCGGGCGCCTGCAGAACTCGCGCTGCGGAGACGTCTCCCCGCTGACCTCTTTCCAACAATCGACCTCTGCCGCAACGCCCCATGTCTCCGCCTCGCTCAGACGTTCGCTGTCGATAGCTGCAAAGCGGCGGCTGATCCGCTCCTTTCGCAGGCGTCTCCCGCGGCGCTCATACGTTCGCTGGGGTGCGCTGCCACAATATCGGTTCACCCCAGGGGCGGGGCGCCGCCGTCAACATCAAGCGAGGGACACCATGGCACTGCTGACCAAGACGCCGTACAAGGCACGGGAGTTCGATCTCTCAGGCCTGGTCGGCATTTCCGACAAAACGATGGAGACGCACTTCGGACTTTATGCCGGTTATGTCAAAAACACGAACACCCTGAACGAGCAGCTCGTCGAGCTCACCCAGACGGGCAAGGTGGGCACGCCGGCGTACGCGGAGATGACCCGCCGGCTGGGCTTCGAATACAACGGCATGGTGCTCCATGAGTGGTACTTCGGGAACATGACCAAGACCGGCAACGGTGGCGAGATCTCGAGCTCGTCGGAGCTCGGCCGTGCGCTCGGCGAGTCGTTCGGCGACCTCGAGACCTGGCGCAAGGACTTCGTCGGCGTCGGCGGGATGCGCGGCGTCGGCTGGGCGGTGACCTACCTCGACCCCGCCAGCGGCCGGCTCAGCAACCACTGGATCACCCTCCACGAGGACGGTAACATCGCCGGCTTCAAGCCGATCGTGGTGATGGACGTGTGGGAGCACGCCTTCCTGCTCGACTACAAGCCGGCGGACCGGCCGAAGTACATCGAATCGTTCCTGGCCAACCTGGACGTTAGCGCGGCCGAGGCCCGACTGGGCGGCGCCGAGCGTCCGATCGGCTGACCAGGTCGGATCAGAGAGGGGCGCCTCCCAACCGGGTGTAGAGGGCGTCGAGGTCGCCGTCGTCGTGGAAGGCGATGGCGACCCGACCGCCGCGTCCCCGCCGCTCCAGCTCGACCGGCAACCCGAGCCGCTCCTCAAGGCCACGGCGCAGCGCCTCGTCGTCCGCGCTCAGCGCCGGCCGCGCGGTCGTGGCTCGCGGCGGGTGCGATCGTCCCTGCTCGGCCTGGACGGCGTGCTCGGTCCGCCGCACCGACCAGCCCGCGTCCACGGCCTGCCGAGCCATCGCCTCCTGCCGATCGGCGTCGGGAAGCCCGAGGAGCGCGCGGGCGTGGCCGGCGCTGATGGCTCCGTCGACCACCGCTCGCTGAACGGGCGCTGGAAGGCCCAGCAGGCGGATGGTGTTGGAGACGGCCGGGCGGCTCCGTCCCAGGCGCAGCGCGATCGCCTCATGGGAGAGGCCGAAGGTGTCGGCGAGGCGTGAGTACGCCGCGGCCTCTTCGATGGCGGTGAGATCGGCGCGGAGCAGGTTCTCGGTGAGAGCGGCTTCGAGCGACTCCCGCGCCGACTGGGCGGCAGGCCGGACGATGGCCGGCACCCGGCCGAGACCGGCCACGCGAACGGCGCGGAGCCGTCGTTCGCCGGCTACGAGCTGGTAGCGCGCGCCGGCGCGCTCGACCACGATGGGGTGGAGCAGTCCGTGGGTTCGGATCGACTCGCCCAGCGCCACCAGGGCGTCCTGGTCGAATTCCCGGCGCGGCTGCTCGGGGTTGGCATCGACCAGCGCGGGGTCGATCTCGACGAGGGCGGCCGAACTCGAGGAGGAGGCGGTGGCCTCGTCGTCCCGCGTCCCCTCGGCAGGGGTGTCGCCGATGGGACCGAGCAGCGCGTCCAGCCCTCGTCCCAGGCCGCGCCGGCGGGCGCCGCTTCGGGGCGGCGGCAGCGACGTCACCGGCCGGCTCCCACGCCGGCCCCGGCGTGGACGGGTCGGGCCTGGCCGGCGAGGCGGGCGTCGAGGTTGGCGGCGAGCTCGGCATAGGCAACCGCACCCCGGCAGGTGGGGTCGTACAGGTCGACGGGCACCCCGTGGCTGGGTGCCTCGCTGAGCCGGACGTTGCGCGGGATCAGAGGCGAGAGCAGGTCGTCGGCGAAGCGGGCGCGCACCTCGTCGACCACCTGGTGGGCCAGCGCGAGCCGGCCGTCGAACAGGGTCATGACGATGCCCGCGATGCGCAGGCCCGGGTTGAGCTCGCGGCGCAGCAGGGCGAGGGTGTGGGTCAGCAGCCCGAGGCCCTCCAGCGCGTAGAATTCGCACTGGATCGGAACGAGCAGCGCCTGGGCGGCCACCGCCGCGTTGACGGTGAGCAGTCCGAGGCTGGGCGGACAGTCGATCAGGACGTAATCGACGTCGTCGACAGCCTCGACCGCTAGCGCGAGGCGCCGCTCGCGCATGGGCAGCTCGATCATCTCGATCTCGGCTCCGGCGAGACTGAGGTCGGCGGGCACGAGGTCGAGCCCCTCCACGACGGTGCTGATGCGCGCGTCGGCGATCGGCCGGCCGCCGATCATCACGTCGTAGCTGGTGGTCTCGACGGCGGAGCGGTCGACCCCCAGCCCGGAGGTTGCGTTCGCCTGGGGATCGATGTCGACCACGAGGACCCGTCGCCCCATGACGGCGAGCGCCGATCCGACGTTGATCGTGGTCGTCGTCTTGCCCACACCCCCCTTCTGATTGGCGACGGCGAGCACGTGCGGGACCACAGTCCGGATTATCGACCGCCGCCACCGACCCCTGCTGGCCCGGAGTTATCCACCGTATCCCCAACGTTGCCGACGCGCCAATCCTCCGTCCTGAGATCAGTTTGGTCGTCTCGTGCCCCTGCTTGTGGACAACCCGGTCGAAATGGTTAGCCGTGCAAACACTGTGGATGGTGATTCACGTGAAACGTCGCTCGCTGCTGCTCACCGGCGAGGCCACGTCTGCGACCGGGCACCGCGGGCCGATCCGTACAATCCGCCCGTGCCTGCCAAGCGCGCCTCCAACTGGCGATTCGTGGTCGCCGCGCCCCCGCGAGAGGTCTTCGCCGTCATGGAGCAGATGATCGGCACCCCGCCCTATCGCTTCGAGGTGGTCGGGGAGGACACCGGGCGCATCGTCGAGTACCAGCGCAACAGCCTGGTGGGGCATTGGCGCCGGGTCGACGGGACCGCGAAGTTCATGGGACGGCGTCGGCGACCGGCGCGCAACCAGCGCTGGGTGACCTGCACAGCCAAGGTCGACGACGCCGGGACGGTGATTCAGCTCGAGGCGAGCAAGGGACGCGGCGCGGTGCCCCGCGCTCTCCAGCTGATCGGCGTGCTCAGTCGCGGAGTCGACGATCCGCGCACGATCTACCGGGTGCGGTTCATTCCGCCCGGGCCCGTCACGCTGGTGTCCTCCTGGGCGGGAATGCCCTACACGTTGTATTCCGCCCCGCACCGCGGCGCGTCCCGAGGGGCAGAGATCTTCACGGCCACGCGCATGGAGGCGGTTCCCGGCGGCACGCCGGAGTTCGTCAAGGTCAGGCTCAGCGACTCCACCGAGGGGTACGTCGAACGCGACCAGATCGTCGCCGCGCCGGAGACGGCCACCCGCCAAGCAGGGGTCGAAGCGGCCCGCTACGTCTGACCCGAAGCACCCCCGTTAGCGGAGGCGACTTCACGTCGCCGGAGCTGACACCGCTGTAAGGGGGAACAAGGTTCCCCCCTTCGTAAAAAGCAACGGCGGAACCCGTACACCACGGATTCCGCCGCTCTGCGTCGAAGCGTCGGGTACCTCGAGACGGCTGGCGTCTCTCCGGCGCGCGGACGTTGGCGACCGCGCTACCTGGTATCCGCCCCGGCGATCAGCCCGCCACTCCGGCGCGGGTCGGCTGAGGACTACCGGAACAATCGGTCATGGGCAGGACCCTCCTTTTCTCAGAGTGCCCCGGCGCCGGTCCGCGTGCGTCGGTGGATGAGTGCGGGCGGTGGCGGGGCCGAGAGACGCACAACCAGTGTAGCGGCCGCAGGGGCAGCCGGCCACAGCCGTGCCCGTGCCGGGTTCTCATGTTACTGCCAGGACTGGCCAGATCGCCAGCGGCGGTGCCACTGCGGTCGAGCTGCTGCGGGTAATAGAAGCGACGTGTCAGCTGCCGAACGGGCTTGCCACACAAGGAACATGGCGCTCGACGATGGGCGACGTGCGCACGCTCATGAGGCGCTGATCGAGCCCTGGATCACCTTCGCCCCCGTCGGGGTCGCGCTGCCACCGGCCGGCTCCGCCGTGGCCGCGACGGCGCTGTACGCGGCCAGGTCGCCGTGGACCGCCGCGCTCCAGGTGCCGTCCGGGTTGTGGCTGAGGTACGCGGCAGCCACCGCCAAGCCGTCGGAGCGGATCAGCCAGACCTCGTACACCGAGCCACCGGCCGACACCGCGCCCGGGCTGGGCAGACCACTGGCCGTCAGCACCGCCTCATTGCCGCCGCGCTGGTAGGTCAACTGGGCGCTCGCGTGTGGCGCGGCCGCTGTGGCGGTGAGCGCGACCGCGACCGCGACCGGTGCCGGGGCACCGTTCTGGCGGTTGAGCACTGCCCACGAGGAGAGAGCGATCACCGCGACCGCCGCCGCCCCTGCGAGGGCGGTGAGGCCCCGCGACGCGGGGATTGCGTCCCAGAGCCGGTGCCACCACGGTGCCGGCTGAGCCCTGGCGGCCCGCTCGGCCGCCTGGGTCGTCTCGGCGTACACCGCGCGCATCAACCGACCGCGAAGCTCGGGCGGCGGATGCACAGGCTCGAGCGCTAGCGGCAGTCGGGCGGCTGCCGCCATGTACTCGCCGGCCACGCGCCGACACTCGGCGCATCCCGAGAGGTGCAGCTGCAGGGCGGACTGTTCCTCGGCATCGAGGGAGCCGACAGAGAGCGCCGCGGCGAGCACCTCGGCATCCTGATGGCTGATCACGCCATCCCCTCCGCAAGCCGGAACTCGAGCACTCCGCGCAGCTTGCGCAGGGCGAGGCGGGTGCGCCCCTTGACCGTTCCCAGGGGCACGTGCATGAGCTCGCTGATCTCCGTCTGCGAGTAGCCGCCGAAATACGCCAGCTCGATTGTCTCGCGCTGTTCCACGGAGAGCTCGGTCAACGCCGTGCGGATCTCGGCGCGCTCGATCTCGTCGGCCACCTGGTCCCACGTGTCCGACACGGACGTCGCTTCGATCGGAGCGTGCTCGAGGGCGACGTCATGGCGGGCGCGGCCGGCTCGCCCGCGCAGCCGATCGAGAGCACGGTGGTGGACGATCGAGCACACCCAGGTGCGCAGGCTGCCGCGGTCGCTGCGATACGTCGACGCGCGTCGCCAAATGCTGAGAAACGCTTCCTGGACAACGTCTTCAGCGGTCGCAGAGTCGTTGACGACGCGCAGGGCCAGGGTGTAGGCCAAGCCCGAATAGCGGTCGTACAACATCTCGATTCCCTCAGGTTCCGCTCGGGCCAGCAGGTCGAGCATCTTGTCGTCGGAGACGTTCACGCCGGGGGTCGCGGTTGAGTCGGTCTTATCTCGCACACGCACCCCGGATACGCACGCCGATCCCGATTGGATCACTGCCCGGTCGGGGGGTCAGTAGATGCCCAGCTCCAGCCGTGCCTCTTCGGACGCCATCGTGCGCGGGTCCCACGGGGGCGACCAGACCAGCTCCACTTTCACATCCTTCACACCGGGAAGCCCATGGCAGACCGCGTGGGCCTGGCCCTGGATGAGGCTGCCCATCGGGCAGTAGGGCGTGGTCAGGGTCATGCTGATGGTGAGCAGGCCGCCGTCGTCAATCTCGGATCCGTACACCAGCCCGAGCGAGACGATGTCGATGCCGATCTCGGGGTCGAAGACCTCGCTGAGCGCCGCGAGCACCAGCTCCGGCGAGGCCTTGGCCGTCTGCGGCTCCTCGGCGGCCGAATCGACGCTCACCGCCGCGTCGGTGTCAGTCATGGTCGATCCTCCGCGTGCCCGAGCGCCTGCAGAAGCGCGTTGCAGGGCAGGGTCGCACACTTGACGCGCACCGGGTAGGCGCGAACGCCCTGCAGCGCCTCGAGGTCACCGAGGTCGTCGCAGCTGCCGCCCTCGACGAGCATCGCCCGGAAGCGATCGGCGACGTCTCGCGCCCGCGCCCGCGAGCCGCCGCTCACCTCGTCACAGAGCATGCTGCAGGCGGCCTGGCTGATCGAGCAGCCGGTGCCCTCGAAGGCGATCCCGGCGAGCTGATCACCGTCGAACCGGACCGAGATGTCGATCTGGTCTCCGCACAGCGGGTTGTCGGCCTCCACCACGGCGTCGGCGGGATCGAGCCGTCCGCGATGGCGGGGATGGCGGTAGTGGTCGAGGATGATCTCGCGGTAGAGGTCGTCCGCCACCGGTGTAAATCCGACTTGCATGGTAGGGATTGTACCCCGGCGTGGACCTTCGCCCTCGGCGCGACAATCCGCGGGTGCCCCAGTGCCTCCGTCCGCGCACGTCCCCGATCTTCTGGCTGCTCAGCGGCCAGCTGATCATGTTCACCGGCGTTGCCGCGATGTTTCCGATCGCCCCGCTGTACGTGCGCCGCCACGGGGGAAGCTCGCTCGGCATCGCGCTGTTCATCGCCGGGCCGCTGATCGCCAACATGCTGGTGCAGGTGCCCGCCGGGCGGCTCACCGACCGGGTCGGGCGCAGGCCCATGCTGCTCGGCTCGCGCGCCATCTTTGCCGTTCTGGCCTTCGCGCTGTTCGCCGACGTCGGTCCGCTCTGGCTGCTCGCAGTGCTGCGCACCCTCCAAGGGGTCGTCTCCGGAGCCTATGTCCCCGCCCTGCGTGCCGCCATCGTCGACCTCAGCACCCCCGAGCAGCGCGGCCAGCGATTCGCGCAGCTGCAGGCGTGCGAGATGGTGGGGCTGTTGGTCGGCCCGCTGCTGGGCGGGGCGGTTGCGCTCTGGCGGGACTCTGCGGTGTTCGGGGTCACCGGCGCTGCCGTGCTGGTCGGGTTGCTCGCGATGCGGCGCATTCCCGAGACGCGGGTGGAGCGACCGGCCGGCGAGCGGGAGGTGCCGCTGCGCTGGTGGCGCACACCCGGGATCCTGGTGCCGTGCCTGGCGCTGCTGGCAATCGGCACGGTGTTCTCGATGTACGACGTGGTCTGGCCGCTCTACCTCTCAGCACGGGGCAACGGCGCCTTCGTCATCGGCCTGACCGTAAGCCTGTTCGCCGCGCCGCTGCTGGCGCTGGCCGCACCCGCCGGACGGGTGTCGGACCGATTCAACAGGCGCTGGCTGATGCTGGGCTCCTTCGCGGTGGCCGGCGTCTGCGCGGCGACGTACCCGGCGCTGCGGTCGCTTGTGCCGATCATCGCGGTGGGCACGCTCGAGGCCTGTGCCGTGGTCCTGATCGAGCCGACCCTGTTCGCCGTCATCGGCGACAACAGCAGCCCCGCTCAGCGCGGTCGAGCGATGGGCATCGGCGGGCTGTTCCAGTTCTCCGGTATGTCGTTCGGTGCCCTAGTGCTGGGCGCGCTCTACGGCGTCGACGAGCGCATCGCATTCTGGGGAGCTGGTGGTGTGCTCCTCGCTGCCGCGGTCATGTGCGCCGTCGCCCTCCCGGCGCGTCCGTTGCACCGGGGCGCGGGTCCTGTTGAACAGGGGGCGCTCAACCCGCTGGAGGCGTGATCCTCCCAAGGTCGCAATGAGCCGCGAGCACGGACGGCGCGCACGCGCAACGTCTTCATGCTCGGAACAGTCGGCGACGCGGCCACCGCCGTGATCACGTTGAACCACAACGGACCGAACGCCATCCGAGGGGCATCCGAACTCAGAATGTGGCACCGATGATGTATGGTTGTGTGACATGGCACTAGGCATCTTGCCCTCGCGGAACTCCCGCGCAACACCCTGACAAAGGAGCCACCCATGACCGCATCGGTTGAGAAGAGCATCGACGTCGACGTCCCCGTCCGCACCGCCTACAACCAGTGGACCCAGTTCGAGACGTTCCCTGAGTTCATGGAGGGCGTCGTCGAGGTGAAGCAACTCAGCGACACCACGCTCCACTGGAAGGCCAAGGTCGCCGGCACGGAGAAGGAGTGGGACGCGACCATCACCGAGCAGCAGCCTGACGAGCGCATTGCCTGGAAGGCGGTCGACGGCGCACCGAACGCCGGCGTGGTCACCTTCCATCGCCTCAGCGATGACAAGGCGCGCGTGATGCTGCAGCTGGAGGCGGAGCCCGAGGGATTCATCGAGGAGGTCGGCGACAAGCTCGGCGTCTTCAACCGCCGCGTCGAGGCAGATCTCAAGCGGTTCAAGGAGTACGTCGAGTCGCGCGGCAGCGAGACCGGCGCCTGGCGGGGCGAGGTCAAGCAGCCGACCAGCTAGCGCGCGCACTCGCGCCGGCCGGCGGGCGCGGTCACAGCGACCGGACGACCCGGGCGGGGTTACCGACCGCGACCATGTTCGCCAGCGCGCATTCGCTCACGCTGGCTGCGCGCGTCCTCGCCCATCGTCAGTGGAGGTGGACGGAGCCGTCCTCGGCGAGTCTCCAGCCCGGATTGTGCGCCACCTCCCAAGGGTGGCCGTCCGGGTCGATGAACACTCCCGAGTAGCCGCCCCAGACGTTCTCCGCCCCGGGGCGGCCGATGGTGGCGCCTGCCGCCTCAGCCTGGGCCAGCACGCGGTCGACCTCCGTGGGGGACGCAACGTTGTGCGCGAGCGTGACCCCGCCCCAGCCCCCGCTGTCGGTCACAGCGCTGTCGGCGGTGAGCTGACCGCGGCCCCAGAGAGCGAACACCATGCACCCGGTTTGAAAGAACACCACCTCGCCGTCGGCTGACTCGCCCGACCAGCCGAGCGCCTCGTAGAAAGCCTTGGCTTGTGGGACATCACGGACACCGAGGGTTATCAACGAGATGCGCTGTTCCATGCCGCTATCCGAAGATGCGGCGTACTTCACCGAGCGCAGCCCCGAGGGCGTCGATCTCCTCGTGCGTGTTGTACAGGTACACCGACGCGCGTGCCGTGGCCGCGACATCGAGTCGCTTCATCAAGGGCTGGCAGCAGTGATGGCCGGCGCGCACCGCCACGCCCTCGCGGTCGAGGATGGTTCCGACGTCGTGGGCGTGCACTCCGCTGACGTTGAAGCTCACCGCCCCGCCACGGTCATCGAGGGTGCGCGGTCCGTAGACCTCGACACCGTCGACCTCCTCGAGCACTGCCAGCAGGTGGCCGGTGAGCTCGAGCTCGTGCGTGTGGATGCGATCGCGGCCGATGGCGTCGAGGTAGTCGCAGGCGGCGGCAAGCCCCGTGGCCGCGCCGACGTCGGGAGTGCCGGCTTCGAACTTATGGGGAACGGTGCTCCACGAGGAGCGCTCCAGTGAGACGCGCAGGATCATGCTTCCCCCACCGAGGAATGGAGGCATTCGCTCCAACAGCTCGGGGCGCGCCCAGAGCACGCCCGCGCCCATCGGTCCGCACATCTTGTGGCCGCTGAAGGCGAGGAAGTCGCAGTCCAGGTCGCGAACCGACACCGGCATGTGCGGGACGCTCTGCGCGGCGTCGACGCACACCAGCACATCGTGCTGATGCGCTGCCGCGACGATGTCGCGCAGCGGGGCGACCGTGCCGAGCACGTTGGACTGATGGCTGAGGCTGATCAGCTTGGTGGGCGGGGCGAGCAGCTCGTCGAGGTTGGAGAGATCGAGCGCGCCGTCGTCGTGGACGCTGAGGAAGTCGAGCGTCAGCCCGGCCCGCTCGGCGGCCAGCTGCCACGGCACCAGGTTGCTGTGGTGCTCCATCTCGGTGAGCACGATGCGGTCGCCCGGCGAGAGCAGCTCGCGCGCGTACGACGACGCCACCAGGTTGAGTGCCTCGGTCGTGTTGCGCAGGAAGACGACGCCTTCAGCGGGCGCGTCGATGAACCGGGCGACCCGCTGGCGCGCGCTCTCGAAGACGTCGGTGGCCTCATTGCCGAGGGTGTGGACGCCGCGGTGCACGTTGGCGTTGTGCTCCTGGTAGTAGGCGTCGGTGGCGTCGAGAACGGACTGCGGCTTCTGCGAGGTGGCCGCGGAGTCGAGGTACACCAGCGGGTGCCCGTTGACGGTGCGACGCAGGATGGGGAAGTCGGCGCGCACGCGGGCGACATCGAGCGGCGCCGTCGCAACGCTAATGTCAGTCATCGGGCGTCCTCGCTGAGCGCGATGCGGATAACGCCGTCGGTGGTGTCGATCTGGTGCACGCGCACCGGCTCGACCGCGGGGAGAGACAGAGGATCGCCCGTCTGCAACGAGAACGCGGACCCGTGCAGCGGGCACTCGATGGCACAGCGCGATGTGTCGAGATCCCCATCACTCAGGGAGGCCTCGGCGTGGCTGCAGGTGTCGTCGAGGCAGTAGAACTCGCCGTCGAGATTGAAGATGGCGAGGGGGACGCTGTCGATCTCGACGCGTGCCGCATGTCCCGGTGGCACATCCTCGATGCGCCCCACCTCCACCCAGGTGGCCATCCTCATGCGTCCACCAGCGCGATGCCGGCCTGGGCCTCGCCCTCGAGCTCGTGGTCGAGGAGCTCGCCGACGAGCCCGGCGACGCCGGGATGCGGGCAGTGGGCCAGGGCATCGTCGAGAAAGCCGCGCACGATCAATTGGTCGGCGTCCTCGGCGGTGACCCCGCGAGCCATCAGGTAGAAGCGGTGGTCGTCGTCGATGTGGCCGGCTGTGGCGCCGTGCCCGCAGCGCACGTCGTTGGCGCGAATCTCCAGGCGGGGCACGGAGTCGGCGGTGGCGCCATGGCTGAGGATGAGGTTGCGGTTCTGCACGTAGGCGTCGGTCTGCTGGGCGATGCGGTCGACGTCGATGAGACCGCTGTAGACGCTGCGCGCGCGGTCGCGCACCGCCACCTTGAGCTTGAGACGGCTGGTGGTCTGCGGGGCGCGGTGGGCCTGCAGCGACTGGTGGTCGAGGTGTTGCGCTGCATCACCGAACGCCAGCCCGGTGATCTCGGCCTCGGCGCCGGGGCCGTCGAGCAGCACCTCCCAGTACGCCTTTTGGAGGCGCGACCCGAGCGTGGCCCCGAACATGCGCAGCCGGGCGTTCTGGGCGAGCAGGGTGCGGTGCATGGCGACATGCCAGGCGCCCTCACCCCATTGCTGGAGCACATGGTGGTCGACGTGCGCGTCGCGTCCCGCGACGATGATCGTAAGCGCGTCGCTGAACAGCTCGTCATCGCCGGTCGCGGAGACGTAGTCGTCGAGGAGCGTCAGCGACGAGTTGTCCTCGAGCAGGACGACTGTCGCCGGGAAGGTGGCGGCGTGGTCACCGGCGGCGCCGTGCGCCACCCACACCGGCACCGACGCGTGGACCGAGCGCGGCACGTAGATGAACGCTCCGCCCTTCCACATCGCGTTCCACAGTGCCAGGAACGGCGATTCGCCGACCCCCACGCCGGCCAGGGCGCGCTCCACCAGCTCTGGGTGCAGCTCGGCGGCCTCGTCGAGCGAGCTGAGCACGACGCCAGCGGCGGTGAGCTGGTCGCTCTGCTCGATGCGCGTCACAGGCGACGCGTCGACCATCAGTGCGGCCTCTGGCGCGGCCCGGTCGCGGCGCCGGCGAATGGCGGCGATCAGCGCCTCGTCGACCCCCTTCGCCGGGTGGAACTCGTGGAGGTCGAGCTTGGAGATGTCCGTGCGGCGCCAGTCCTCGTCGCGCTTCGACGACGGCATGGGCATGGCGGTGAACGCATCCCACGCCGCGCGACGGCGGTCGCGCAGCCAGCCGTCAGCGGAGGCGATGCGTTCCTCGACCGCTTCCGTGAACGCCGGCGCGTCCGGCGCGGCGATCCCGGCGCCGGTGATCACCCGACCGACCCCTCCATCGACAGCGCCAGCAGGCGGTTGAGCTCCACTGCGTACTCCATCGGCAGCTCCTTGACGAAGGGCTCGAAGAAGCCGTTGACGATGAGCGCGGTGGCCTCGTTCTCATCGATGCCACGCGAGGTGAGGTAGAAGATCTGGTCCTCGCCCACCTTGCTGACCGTCGCCTCGTGGCCGATGGTCACGTCCGGGCTCTCGACGTCCATGTAGGGATAGGTGTCGCTTTGCGACTCCTCGTCGAGGAGCAGGGCGTCACAGCGCACGTTGATCTTCACGTTCTGCGCTTTCGGATACACCTTGATGTGGCCACGGTACGAGGTGCGACCGGTGCCCTTGCTGATCGACCGCGAGACGATGTTGCTGGTGGTGTTCGACGCCACGTGGATGCACTTGGCGCCGGCGTCCTGGTGCTGTCCCGGGCCGGCGAACGCCGCGCTGAGCACCTCACCGTGCGCACCTTCGCCCATCAGGTAGATGGCCGGGTACTTCATCGTCACCTTCGAGCCCAAATTTCCGTCCACCCACTCGACGGTGGCGTTCTCGTGCGCGATGGCGCGCTTGGTGACCAGGTTGTACACGTTGTCCGACCAGTTCTGGATGGTGGTGTAGCGGATCTTGGCGCCCTTGTGAGCGATCAGCTCCACCACCGCGGAGTGCAGCGAGTCGCTCGAGTAGTTGGGCGCGGTGCAGCCCTCGATGTAGTGGACCGAGGAGCCCTCCTCGGCAATGATCAGGGTGCGCTCGAACTGACCCATGTTGTCGCTGTTGATGCGGAAGTAGGCCTGCAGCGGCACCTCGACATGGACCCCGGCGGGCACATACACGAACGAGCCACCCGACCACACCGCTGAATTGAGCGCGGCGAACTTGTTGTCGTTGGGCGGGATCACCGTGCCGAAGTACTTGCGGAAGATCTCCGGGTGGTCGCGCAGGCCGGTGTCGCAGTCACAGAAGAGGACGCCGAGCTTCTCGAGGTCCTCGCGGATGCTGTGGTAGACCACCTCAGAGTCGTACTGCGCCGAGACGCCGGCGAGGAACTTCCGCTCAGCCTCGGGGATGCCGAGGCGATCGAACGTGTTCTTGATCGACTCAGGGACGTCGTCCCACGAGCGTGCCTGCTCGCCGGCGGGCTTGACGTAGTAGTAGATGTCGTCGAAGTCGATCCCCGAGAGGTCGGCGCCCCATGTCGGCATCGGCCGCTTCATCCAGTGGTCGTACGCCTTGAGGCGGAACTTGAGCATCCACTCCGGCTCGCTCTTGTGGTCGGAGATGGCCGCGATCACCTCCGGCGACAGGCCCTTCTCGGTGCGGAAGACGGAGATGTCGACGTCGTGGAATCCGTACTGGTAGTCCTTGGTCAGCTCGTGTGCCTGGACGGTCATGCCTGTGCCTCCGCGACCACGCCGGTCAGTGACGTGCGTGATGCCGCAGCCTCGGCGGCGACGGGGCCGATGATCGGCTCGTAACCCTCGCTCTCGATCTGGCGCGCCAGCTCCGGACCACCGGACGTGATCACGCGCCCCTGATGAAGGACGTGCACACGGTCGGGCTTGAGGTACTCCAGGATGCGCGGGTAGCGGGTGCTCACCAGGACGCTCATGTCAGGACCGGCCAGGCGGCTGACGCCGTTGGAGCCGGTGCGGAGGGCTGTGGACGCTCTGGTTGGGAAATCCCTACTGCCATGGTCAGGATTATACGTCGGCGGCGTCCGCCCCGGCCGCGCCGGGTCAGCGGCCCCAAGTCACCCCTAGGAGAGCTGATGGCGCAGCCAGGGCGGGCGGCTGGCGCCGTGGTGCGGCTCGGGAGAGGATCGCTCCTGATGACCTTCGTCGGCCTCGACCTCGGCAGCGGAGGCGTCCGAACAACCGTCCTCGAGACTGCGACCGGTCGCCCACGCCGCGGTGCCGCCGGCCACCGTCGCCGGCCGGGCGAACGCTTCCCGGTGGCGGACCCACGGTTCGCTGGGTTCGACCTGGGCGTCGCACCGCTCGGCGATGGCGATGCGGAGTTCGCCGCGCGCCTGGGGGAGAGCCTCCAGCCGCGACCTGATCGCCGCTCCGAGCGAGTCTCTAGATGGAGCCCGCCGCCGGCAGTGGACGGAGCCCGCTGCGGGCGTGCTGGAGACTGGTCGGCTCGGCGCAGCAGAACCACGACTCGCTGAGCCTCGGAGGCTCCGCGGTGGCGGCCGGCAGCGGTCGCCGGCCGGCCGCCCAGGTGACCCCGGCGGCGGCTGCCGCGGCCGCCGCGCGGGCTCGCACGGCCCCGTGCACGGCGTGGGGCGTGTCCCCGGCATCGGTGCGGGCAGCGATCAGGCTGGTAAGGTCGGTCTGGAGTACGTCCATGCGAGGATCGGGGTGCTCCCAGCGATGACTGAAGCTCTCCGGCTGGTAGGCGCGCAGGTGCGGTCGGAGCTCCTCGCGCTCCAGCAGCAGGGAGTCCGGCGGCAGCAGCAGCCGGATGCTCAACTGCACTGGGTCCACGCTGCCGAGTAGTTTCTCGTCGAGAATGAAGTCGAGGAGGTCGAGGTAATCCCGTAGCGTCGTCCAGGGGGTGAACGGCAGCAGCGAGGGTCGTGGTTCGATGCCGTGCTCGCGGAGCAGACGGACCGCGGCGAGCGTCTGGGCGTGGGTGTGGCCCTTCTCCAGGACGCCCAGCACCGTGTCACTGGTCGACTCCGCCGCGGTGATCGCGAACAGCAAACCGAGGCCGTGGAGCTCCGGCCAGAGCGCGCGGTGCTCGAGGATGTGCTCGACCTTGGTGGTGATGTCGAAGCTGAGCGACGGGTGCCGCTGGTGCAGCGAGCGGACCGCGCGGAGTGCGTAGGGCGCCGCGTTGAGGAAGTCGGGATCGGCGAAGCTCAGGTGCATGGCGCCCATCTCGACCAGCTGGTCGACGTCGGCGAGCAGGGTCTCCTGCTGCACAACGCGGAGCCGGCCCCCGTAGACGGCGGGGACTGGGCAGTGCCGGCACCGGTGCACGCAGCCGCGGGTGAGCTCGATCGCGGCCGCGGGGCGAGCCTCACCGTCGATCATCAGGCGCGCATACCGGCTCAGCGGGGGCAGCAGGTCGCGGGCCGGGACCGGGAACCGCAGCCGGTCGAGCACCACGCGGCGCCCGGAGGGCCTGCCGTCGGCAATGCGCACCAGTTCCTCCTCGAACTCGCCGCCCACGGCATGGTCGGCGGCGCCCGGCGGAAGCGAGGCTGCGCAGAGCGGTGCGTAGAGGCCGTAGAGGACGATCGTTGCCGCCGGATGCAGGCCGCGCACCCGCTCGGCCACGCCGACCGCGAGCCGCATGGCAGTGTGCATCGGCACCGCCAGTGCGACCGTCTCGGCCCATCGCACCAGCGAGGCGTCGAAATCGTCGACGGCCAGGTCCAGCGCGCGCACTTCGTGCCCGGCGTCGCGCAGGAATGCTGCCGCGGTGGCGACGTGCAACGGCTGGCGTCCCAGCTCGTAGCAGGAGACCAGCAGGACCCGGGTGCCCACGGGCTACTTCTTGGCCGCCTGGTAGTAGGGATTGGCGCCCTGGGCGTGATCGGTGGTGTCGCGCACCTCGCGGATCGCGGGAAAGGTGTCGAGGATTGCGGTGCGCACCCCCTGACCAAGGGTGACCTCGGCCATGCCGCAGCCCTGGCAGCCGCCGCCCATGTGAATGAACGCGACCCCTTCCACGACATCGAGCAGATCGATATGACCGCCGTGGGACGCAACCGACGGGTTGATCTCGGCATCGAGCAGGCGCTGCACCGCTTCGGCGACGGGATCGAGCCACAGCGGGTTGGGATTCACCACGCGCACTGCGCCCATGGGGAGATCGGCATCGAGGCTGATCCCATCGAGATACGGTGCGGAGCCAAGAGGAATGTGGATGGGAATTCCGTCGATGGACTCGACGATCATGTCGCCCTGCCGCTCCTCACCGGATGCGACCAGCTGAATGTCGTAGACGAAGGC
>NZ_JAEKNS010000064.1:0-16684 GCF_016464765.1 Candidatus Aeolococcus gillhamiae
GTCTGCACCGGGATCATCCCCTTCAACTTCCCTCTCCTGATCGCGATGTGGAAGCTGGCGCCGGCGCTGGCCATGGGCAACAGCGTGGTGCTCAAGCCCTCGCCGTTCACCCCGTTGACCCTCCTCGAGGTCGCCCGCGCCATCGACGAGACCGGCCTGCTGCCGCGCGGCGTGCTCAATGTGGTCACCGGTCCGGGCAACGAGCTCGGCGAGGAGCTGGTGGTCAACGAGGACGTCGACAAGGTCGCCTTCACCGGTTCCACAGCCGTGGGGCGGCGCATCCTCGAGATGGCGGCACCGACCATCAAGAAGGTCACCCTCGAGCTCGGCGGCAAGTCGGCCAACATCGTCTGTGCTGACGCCGACCTCGACATCGCCGTCGACGGAACCCTGTTCGGTACCTTCTTCCACCAGGGCCAGGCGTGTGAGTCGGGTCACCGCCTCTACGTGCACGACGACGTGTACGACGCCTTCATGGAGCGGCTGGTGGCCACCGCCCGTGACCTGCGCGTCGGCGACGCCACGGATTTCGACACCCAGGTCGGACCGCTGATCTCGCGCCGCCAGTACGAGAACGTGCTCGCCGCCATCGACCGGGCCGAGCAGGAGGGCGCCACCGTGCTGGTCGGGGGCGGACGCGCCACCGGCGTGGGGGAGAAAGGCCACTTCGTGCAGCCGACGGTGATCACCGACGTCAGGGCGGACAGCAACCTGGCCACCGAGGAGGTGTTCGGACCCGTTCTCGCGGTGCAGCGCTGGAGCGACCCTGGCGACATCATCCGCCGGGCCAACCGCTCCATCTACGGCCTGGCGGGGGGCATCTGGTCTCGCGACACCCGTGCCGCCATCGAGATGGCCAAGCAGTTGCGCACGGGGACGGTGTGGATCAACGACTGGCACATGCTCAACTCGCTGGCACCATTCGGCGGCTACCGCCAGAGCGGGACCGGCCGCGAGCTCGGCTCCTACGGCCTGCGCGAGTACACGGAGGTCAAGCACATCCACGTCGACCAGAACGTGCCGCGCCGGGAGCGCTACTTCTACGACGTGCTCCTCGGCTGACCAGCGCGCCAGACGGCACCGAGCTCCGCACCGAAGGACGACCGCTGAACGCCATCCAGCCCTACCTGCACCACATGCTCGGCCGCTACCAGCCGATCGTGGTCGCCAACCGCGCTCCGCTGGCGCTCGAACCGGCCGACGTCTACAGGAACACGCCGGAACGGCTTGTCAAGGGCGCCGGCGGCCTGGTCACGGCGCTTAGCTCCTTGGCGTCGTCGACGAGCGCGCTCTGGGTGGCGGTAGCCCGCGACGAGGCCGACCGCGCCCTGGCCGCCCGCGGCGACCCGGCCGAGCTGGTCACCGAGGACGGCACCACCTACCGTGTCGCGTTCGTGGAGCCGACGCCCGAGGCGTACGACCTCTACTACAACACGGTCAGCAACCCGCTGCTGTGGTTCATCCAGCACTACCTGTGGGACCTGGCGCGCGAACCCATCGTCGACACCGCCACCCTGTACGCGTGGCGCGAGGGCTACGTGCGCGTCAACCAGATGGTCGCCGACCGTGTCGTCGCCGAGGCGCTCGCGTCGGCCAAGCCGCCGCTCGTCTTCGTCCAGGACTACCAGCTCTACTGCGTGCCGGGCATGGTGCGCGCGGCGCTCGGCGACGTCCGCATCCAGCACTTCGTGCACATCCCCTGGCCCACCCCGCAGTACTGGACGATCCTTCCCAAATCGATCCGCGACGCCATCCTGCACGGCCTGCTCGGCGCCGATGTCCTTGGCTTCCAGACGCGCCGAGACGTGCGCAACTTCCTGCTCACCTGTGAGGAGAACCTCGGACTGGCGGTTGACTTTCGCGAGCGGACGGTCTTCTACGAGGGCCGCGCAGTGTGGGTGCGCAACTACCCGATCAGCATCGACGTCGACGGCCTGCTCGCCCAGGCGGACAGCGAGGAGGTGATCGCCGAGCAGGCGCGGCTGCTCTCCTGGCGGCCTGAGAAGCTGATCCTGCGGGTGGATCGCACCGACCTCAGCAAGAACATCGTTCGCGGGTTCCTAGCCTACGAGCGCATGCTCGACTATCACCAGGAGCTCCATGGCGACGTCCAGTTCTGGGCGTACCTGCAGCCCAGCCGCCAGGACATCGACGACTACCGTGCCTACCTCGGCAGCGTGCTCAGCGTCGCCGCCCGGATCAACCGCAAGTTCAGCCGCGGCGGCTGGACGCCGATCCGTGTCGAGGTCGACGACGTCATGGCCCGCGCCCTGGCCGGCTACCGGCAGTTCGACGTGCTCCTGGTCAACCCGATCTACGACGGCATGAACCTCGTCGCCAAGGAGGGTGTGGTGTGCAACCGCCGCGACGGGGTGCTCGTGCTCAGCGAGAACGCCGGCTCCTATGAGGAGCTGGGGGACTTCGCGCTCACCGTCAACCCCTTCGACATCGACGAGACCGCCGAGGCGCTCTACCTCGGGCTGACCATGGACGCCCCCCAGAAGCAGGCTCGGGCCGAGCGCATCCGCGAGACGGTGCGCGCCGCCGATATCAACCGCTGGATCTCGCTCCAGGTCCAGGACCTGAGGGACCTGATCGATTAATGCCCGAGCGCGGCGAAGCCCACCACGAAGAGCCAGCTGAGCACAGCACCGGACCCCACCCACAGCGCGGTGAGGCCGCGGTCGCCGAGGCGGCGACGGGCGCTGCGCCGGCGCAGGTAGCGCTGGCGGACCCGCAGGGAGGCCTGCCCGCTTGGTGCGTTGCCGAGGGCCTGGGGCTTGCGGAGCGTGCTGATCTCGGGCATGGTCTGGGTCGTGGTACGCGGAACCCCAACAGTCGGTTACGGCGGCCCGTGAGCGTCAGCTCAGTCGGTCCCTCCGGGAACCGGCTCGCGCTCGACAAGCCGATCTACACGATCAGTGTGGCTGCGGAGATCCTCGCCACCCATCCGCGCACCCTGATGATGTACGAGCACCTCCAGCTCGTGGTCCCCCAGCGCACCGCGACCAATCGCCGGCGCTACTCGCAGCGCGATGTGCTGACGCTCCAGGCCATCCAGCGGCTCACCAGGCAACACGGGCTCAACCTCAATGGCGCCCGCTACGTCATCCAGCTGCTCCGCCTGCTCGCCGAGCACGAGATCGCCCGCCCCGAAGCGCTCGCGGACGTCGACGTCACCCACACGCGCCTCTGACAGCTAAAGCCGCCACAGCGCTGTCATAAGACAGGGGTCCTGTTGGGGGGTGGAACCGCCCCTATAATCGTCAGGACGAGAGGCTGCAGCCGCTTGCCCATGGGGAGTGGAGGTCGAGGTGAGCGTGGACGACGAGCAGGTCATCGACGTGCTCCTGATCGAGGATGACCAGGAGACGCTGGAGATGTACAAGCTGAAGCTTGAGAAGGACGGCTACCGCGTCCACGTGGCCGGTGACGGCGAGGAGGGCGTGCGTTGCGCCACCGAGCTCACCCCCGACATCATCTTCCTCGACATCCGGCTTCCCAAGAAGGATGGGTTCACCGTCCTCGAGGAGCTGCGCGGCCAGGAGTCGACGTCGGACATCCCGGTGATCATTCTCAGCAACTACGGAGAGAAGGAGCTGGTGGATCGCGGGTTGAAGCTCGGGGCCATGGAGTTCCTGGTCAAGGCGCAGACCTCGCCGATCGTCCTCTCCGAAGGGATCGACGAGTGGCTGAAAGAGTAAGCCGGCAGCAGCGCCCGGCGGCCGCCGCCGGCCAGCCGGGGCTGGACAAGCCCATCTACACGATCAGCGTGGCGTCGGAGATACTCGAGACCCACCCGCGCACCCTGATGATGTACGAGAACATGAGCCTGGTCGTGCCCCAGCGCACCGCCACCAACCGGCGGCGCTACTCGCAGCGTGACATCTTCAAGTTGCAGACCATTCAGAATCTCACCCGCAACCACGGCGTCAACCTCACTGGAGTTCGCTACGTGCTCTCCCTCATGAAGCTGCTCCACGACCATGGGGTCCAACCGCCGGACGGGCTGCGCGACATCGACGTGTCGCAGCTCGAAGCCTGATCGTGGCCACGGGGACAGACCGCGACGAGAGCATCGCCGGCATCGCCCGCGAGGTCGCGGACGATGCGGTGCGTCTGGCCAAGGCCGAGATCGAGCTGGCCAAGGCGGAGGCGATCGCCGGGGTCAAACGACTGGCCGTCGCGCTGGGGCTCCTCGCCGGGGCTGGCGTGTTCGCGCTCTTCCTGATGATCTTCGCGCTGGGCGCCGTGCCCACCGTGCTGGCCGGCCACGTCTTTAGCGGCTGGACCTGGTGGCTGCTGACCGCCGCCCTCTTCCTGCTGGTCGCGGCGTTACTTGCCCTGCTCGGTTTTCGTTCACTGAAGCGTGGCATCGGCACAGGCAAGCAATTGGTCGGCGAGGTCAAGGAGGACGTGGCGTGGCTCAAGCGATTGACCAAGCGGAACGCGAAAGAGAGCTGACCAAGCAGTCGCTATCCGACAACATCGACCGCCTCGAGGCGCGCGTTCGCGCCGAGTTCGACTGGAAGGCCAGGCTGCGCCGCGACGGGATCCGCTATGCGCTGATCGGCGGTGTGGTCGTGGCCGTCGCGGTGGGCGCGATCGTGCTGCGCCGCGCGCTCGGAGGCGAGAAGGAGGAAGCGGCTCCGAAGCCATCCACCTTCGACGAGATGGCGGCCGAGCTGGCCGCGATCCGCAAGAAGCTCGACTCCGCCAAGCTGGAGGCCGACGGCGGCCCGGTCTGGCAGAAGCTGGCGCTGCGGGGGGTGTCGGCCGCCGCCGCGGCCGGTGGCACGTACGCCGCGCGCCGGTTCATGGCACGCAGCGCGGCCCCGGCCGGCGAGCTGCCAGCGACGGGCTGAGGACTTCATGGCAGGGTCTCGCAGACCGCGGGCGCGGTTGTCCCGCAATGGCGGACGCGCCGGCGCTTCCACGTCGCGCTGGCGGCTGAGCCGGCGCTGGAAGCGGGTCATCGCCGTCGGCGGTGGTTTCTTCGCGGTCTGCGTCGCGCTCGTCGCCGGCCTGGTCGTCTACGGTGCGCTGACGCTCCCGGACATCAACAGCATCGGCCAGAAGACCGGGACCATACGGCTCGTCGACGTCCACGGCACTGTCCTCGCCGAGGTTGGCCACGACGCAACCAACCGGCACAACGTGACCATCGACCAGATCGCGCCCATCCTGCAGCAGGCCACCGTCGCCGCCGAAGACCGCAACTTCTACAACGAGGGCGCCATCAACCCGGCGCGCATCCTCAAGGCCCTGGTCGACGACGTCATCCTCCACCGCCCGGCTGAGGGTGCGAGCACCATCACCCAACAGCTCGCCAAGCAGGCGTTCTTCGGAACGGATGCGTCGAAGTCGCCACTGCGCAAGGTGCGTGAGGCGCTTCTCGCCAACCAGCTGGACAGCAAGTACACCAAGCAGCAGATCCTCGAGCAGTACCTCAACATCAACTATTACGGCGAGAACGCGTACGGCATCGAGAATGCGTCGATGGCGTACTTCGGCAAGCACGCCAAGGGCCTCACCCTGATGGAGGCGTCGCTGCTCGCCGGCCTGCCGCAGGCGCCGTCCTATAACGACCCGTACAACAACCCGGACGCGGCGTACGCGCGCATGCACTACGTGCTCGGCAGCCTGGTCGCGGTGGGGAACATCAAGCAGGCCGACGCCGACGCCGTCGACCCGCTCGTGGGTGGGAGTAGTCCTACCCCCGAGCAACAGACGGCGCAACAGACCAACCAGCAGGCTCTACACGCCGACCTGCAGAACGGCAAGCCGAACACCGCTGGACCAGCGCCGCACTTCGTGGCCTACATCCAGGACCAACTGCAGCAGATCTTCGGCGCCACCGATCCGCAGTACCTCCAGGGCGACCTGGTGGTGACCACTACACTCGACCTGGCCACCGAGAACCTTGCCAATACCGCCGTCGCGAAGGGTGTGGCCAAGCTCCTCTCGAGCGGCGCCAACAACGGTGCGCTGCTGATGATCAACGCCCACACGGGGGCGATCGAGGCGATGGTCGGCTCGGCCAGCTTCACGAACAACGCGATCGCGGGCCAGTACAACATCGTCACCGCATCGCGGCGCCCGGGATCGTCGTTCAAGCCCTACGTGTACGAGGCCGGCTTCAAGAACGGCACTCTCAAACCGGACACGATCCTGCAGGACACCAGGGCGCAATCCCAGAAATACGGCGGTGTCACCGACTTCGACAGTCGTTTTCTCGGACCCATGACGGCGGCGCGCGCGCTGACGCTGTCGCGCAACGTCGCCACCGAGCAGGCGGCGGACAAGGCGGGCATTCAGAACGTCATCGACCTCGCCTACGGCATGGGCATCTCAGAGAAGCTCACCCCCCAGGAGCCCAACCTGAGCACGGCGATCGGCACCTCGGCGGTGCGCATGATCGACCACGCCTCGGCGTACGCGGCATTCGCCAACGGCGGTCACAAGGTCGTCGCCAACGGGATCCTCAAGATCACCGACGGCGCCGGCAACGTGATTCGCGACTACTCAACGCCCGCCAACCTCGGCGACGTCCTCACATCTCAGCAGGCGTGGACGATCACCTCCATCCTGCGCGGCTACGCCAAGCAGTGGAACCTCCACTTCAGGTACGACACGGCCGGCAAGTCGGGCACCACCGACCACTTCATCGACGCGTGGTACATGACCTACACACCGGACTGGGTGGTGGCGACGTGGACGGGCCACACGAGCGGAAGCAACTCTGCCGAGCAGGGCATGAACCAGGTGTTCGGCACCGCAACCGGCGCCGCCATCGCCGTGCCCTTCGTCAACAGCCTCTCCAAGCCGAGCGCCTTCAAGCCGGTCACCGGAGCGCTCAGCGACTGCTCGCAGAGCGACAGCGCGCTGGTCAGCCCCTCCGGCTGCCCGACCCCGTCGCCCAGCCCGAGCGTGACCGCCACCCCGAGCTCGTCGCCGACGCCGACGGCCTCACCGTCGCCATCGTTCACCCTGCCCGCCGTCACCCCGACGCCAACTCCGACTCCAAGCATCGCCCCGACGCCGACAGCGGCGCCGCCGGCAGCAACGGCCGCGCGTCGTGAAGAGGTGGCCGTTGCGGAACGGCGCCGGGCCGGCTAGCGGAGGGTCAGCGACGCTCGAGCAGCTCTCGGAACCCGCCCTGGTGGGCGGAGAGGAGGTCGCGCAGATCCAGCAGTTCGTCTGAGCTGATCGGATCGGGCACGGGCGGGATGCCCTCGCTGATGGTAGGCACCTTCTGGCCCTCGTTCTCGATCGGCTCCCCGTCGGTCTGAAAGATGATCTGGAGCAGGTTCTCGTCGTTGCAGGAGGCGCAGGTCACCCGAACCAGCGCGCGGTTGCCCTGCTGTGTGATGACCTTGATCCCACAATCGGCCATGTTGGTGTTGCACACCGCGCAGCGGTAGCGCTTCGCCTGTGAGCGGAGCAATTCAGGCAAATCCATCGGTTTCAGTATAAACCCGGATCCCCGGAGCCAAACTCCGTCGAACTCGCGTTTGGCCTGAAAGGGAGGGCTGCAGAGCGACCCTCGGCTAGACTGGCCCCCGCCGCGCTGGGGAGTGGCCAAGTGGTAAGGCAGCTGACTCTGGATCAGCCAATCAGAGGTTCGAATCCTCTCTCCCCAGCCAACCATTCCAAGATCAAAGACAGCCAATAAGCACGAAAGCTCTTGCGCTACAACGCTCGGTCAGGTGATAATGGCCATCGTGGGCGCTCAAGTGGCAAATCGGCTGACGCTCGGCTTTGACGGGGCGTGGACGTCGTTTGCTCGGCATCGTCGTGCCGAGAACATCTCACCGCGAACTCTGCGTGCATACACGGCGGCGGTGACACAGCTGCGCGACTTCCTGGTGGAGCGCGGATTGCGCACGGACCCGGCCGCAATCCAACGCGAGGATGTGCAGTCGTTCCTCGCCCACCTCATCGAAACGCGAAGCGCGGCCACCGCGTCGACGCGGTACTGGGGCCTGCGCGCGTTCTTCGGTTGGCTCGTCGACGAGGAGGAGATCGACCGATCCCCGCTCGAGCGCATGCAGCCGCCGCGGATCGAGGAGCGCGCCGCGGACGTGCTCACCCACGACGAGATCGTTGGGCTTCTCCGGGCCTGCGAAGGTCGAGCCTTTGAGGATCGTCGAGATGCCGCCATCGTGCGGCTGCTGGTGGACACAGGGCTGCGCATTGGCGAGCTGGTCGGTATGACAGTCGAATCCGTCGAGCTGGACGGCGGTCGCGCCCGCGTGATGGGGAAGGGCCGCCGAGAGCGCGACGTGTACTTCGGCACCAAGACGACCCGTGACCTCGACCGGTATCTGCGGCTGCGTGCCGGCCATCGTTGGCGCGAGAACCCTGCATTGTGGGTCGGTCTGCACGGAGCCTTCACCGGGTCTGGCGTTGCCCAGATGCTAAAGACGCGCGCGCTGCGAGCAGGCATCGACCCGCAGAAGATCCACCCGCACCTCCTTCGGCACACGTTCGCGCACTCGTGGAAGGTGGCCGGCGGGAGCGAGGAAGACCTCATGAGCCTGGGCGGCTGGCGGTCGCCGACGATGATGCGGCGGTACGGCGCTAGCGCCGCGTCGGCGCGAGCCCACGAGGCGCATCGCCGGCTCAGCCCCGGCGACCGCTACTGAGGAGTACGTGAGGCTGCGGCCAGCCGGCTCACGTATGACGCCCCGAGCGTACTTGAGCCGAGCGTAGCGCCAAGCGGGCCATGTGCAGACGCATCAGCGCAGTGGCACGGCGCTCCCGTTCCGTGGCGCACAGAGTCCCCGCAGGGTCTGCCTCGGCGAGAAACTTTGCTCGCAGTCCCGCTCGCGCTGGCGCCGTTGCCTCCCGGCAATCGTGACGTGCGCTCTTAGCCAAGCCGCCGAGTCGGCCGATCGCAGCCAATCGGTTTCTCTCCAACGGCCGCCCCAGCGCGCAGGCCTCACGCGCATCCGCGCGGGCCTCGGTGGCAGCATTGTCGTCCAACCGCGCCTCGCAAAAGGAGAGCAGGTTGTCCCCTTGAGCGGGCGACGGCTGAGGGAGAGCACGGTGGCGGCGGTCGCGCGCCGCCGGTCGGCCACTCGGTGACCCTCGCAGCGGCGGATATTCGTCCGGCCACAGTGACTCCATGGCGGGTCCGTCACTGTTCACGGTGATAACGCTCGGCGGACCGCTGGAGTCACCAGACTCCTCGCTCCGTTCGCGAGTGAGCGTCGGGCCATAGCGGTAGTGCCCGTTCCCGGCCGTCCGCCGCCAACGCCAGTGGCTGGAACGACCACACCTCCAACTCGTCGGGGGTCACGAGGACGTTGCCATCACTGAGTGGCGGATTGGACGCCGCGTCCCTGGCGGGACGCCACACTGGCGCGCGCATGGCGAGCCCGCGATGCCACACGTCGAGCGACCTCATCGTGGTACGGCCCGGCGCTGCACCGCCTCGTGCGCACGGCCGAGGGTGATCTCGATGTCGCTCGGGTTCACGCTCACCTTGGCGAAGTGGAGCAGGAGGTGCACGGCCGTTCCTCTGTGGCGGTTGTTTGCGCCCATGCAAGCAGCGCCCCCGTGCTGCTTCCGTACCCGTCGCGTACTCCTCGCGTACTCCTCGCGTACCAATGACGCACCTGGCCCGATCAGCGGGCGACGTGGGGTCGTACGCCCAGGGTCACCCTCCCTCCGGGCTGGGGTTTGGCGGTACGGCCAAGCCACTCTGAACTCACGCGCGGCGGTGAGTTGGGCGTACGCCCAAGCGGAGAGCGCGGCGTTTGCGCGGTACGCGGACCGATGTAACGATCCTGTAACACAGTGGCCAGGCCAGAAGGTCAGGCGGTGGCGTGGTTCGCCACCGGCGCTCGCCGGAAGCAGGGCGCGGTCAATGGATCAGGCGCATCGCGTCGCTGGCCCATTACTGCTCGGCCGTTCACGGCGACGCACATGGAACCAGCCGCTCCATCGTCAGCTCGCGCCTCGGCATCAGCGGCACGGATGAGCCGTCGGCCGCGATCGCCGCGGCGGCAAGCTCCACGACGGGGGGCGAATCGCCATCGAACTCGTCCTCAGAGCCAAGCCGGCCACCAAGCTCGAGAACGTGGCCGCCGCCCACGCGGTCAACCGAGGTGAGAGGGGCGTGGTGTTAGCTGCCCAGCGACGGCGCGGATGGGTCAGCTCGTCGCGGGTCCGCCGGGGCGACCGCACGTGACTCTCCACAGGCCAGGTGTCAGTCAGCTCAGGGCCTTCTCGTTCCGGGCCTCCCAAGCCGTTACAGCGGCATGGAGTCGACGGGAATAGCCGGATTGAGCAACCGGTGGGCATCTTAGCCCCCAGCGGCTTCGTCGGCCCCACGGTTCCGTGCGCCGGTGCTCCCGGCTCGACCTCGACTGGCTCCGACAGCTGCTTCCCGGACTACTGCGCCGGCCCTGCGACGGCGCCTCGCGACCCGCTCTACCGTCCACCTGCTCGCCCCGCGCCCTCGCGCTGTTCTCTCGCCTCGCACGGTTATCCGCGTTCGCTGCAGCAGTGCCATCCGTACCCTTTCTCACAGCGCCCGCTGACCTCTCCGATACGCGGCAAATGACGCGTTCACTCCTTCGGTTTGGGAGTACGGCCAACGCCCATTGGCCAGTGCCGCCCAGGTGCAGATTGCACCCCTCATGACGCGAGTCGACCACGCTTTGCCGCTGGGCCCGAGGTCAGGCGCACTGTGGCACCCATCCAGCCGGGTGCTCGCCGGACAAGCAACGAGCGCGGCGGCTGCGGAAACGCATCAGTCGCTGCGTACCCGAGGGTCCGCGGGGCTGTGAGAAAGGGTACGGATGGCACTGCTGCAGCGAACGCGAAAACCACAGCGGGGAGATGAGGGGACCAGCAGGAGCGGGAGGGGGCGAGCAGCCGGGAGCCCGAGAAGGTCATGAGGCTCGGCTCACGGCATGACGCGGCACACCAGGGTCGCGGCCGTCTCCACTATGTGCCCAGGTCGAGGCCGGTCGGTTCCGGGCCTCCCAGGCCCGCAGGATGGCATGCGGCTGGGGCGCTCGGCCCGCGTGGTGTGGTCAGCGGCTCCGGCGAGCCGCATCCCGCGCCCAGCGCTGCTGGTGCTCCTCGCGGCGGCCGAGCTGGGCGACCAGGTGCTCGGCGGCCGCGCGCAGTTCGGCGATCGCTGGCAACGCAGGATCGTCGACGGCGAGCGCGGTGGCAGCGAGAACATCGACTTTGCGCAGCACCGCGCGGGCGTCGCGCACCAGCATCGCGGTGCGCTTGGCGTCGAGGCCGGCGGCGGGATCGAGGCGGCTCATGGCGTCGAGTCTGGGGCGGATCCGGGCACGAATGTGTGCCCCTCTGGGTCGGCCGCGAGCCAGGAGGGAAGGATGGTGGCGGGAACCCGGCATGGACAGCGCCGATACCGTGGTTTGACGGCGTCGCAAAGCTGCGGGTCAGCGCGAGGGGGGACAGTGACGCTGAGGCAGCGATCGAGCTGGCGCAGTGACAAGCGCCAGCACCCTGCCTCCCGCTGCGGCAAGCTGCTCTGTGCCGTTCCTACCCTGCGCCGGCGACGCGGCCCTCGCCGCGCCCGCTGGCCAAGCTGCTGGGGTGGTGAATCACCCGCTGGGGTGATGTGCGTGCCGCTACCGGCTGCTAGCGTTGTCGGCGCGTCGGCAGGTCGACCCAAACGGAACACATCCGACGGAACACGTCCCCGAGGAGTTCAATCTCTTGGTCCAAGTCCCGAACCAGGATCTGACAGCCTCCGTCGTCCGGACGTGCGATCCGAGCTGCCTCGTGAGGGCAGCGGACTGCGGAGGCGTCTGACCGTGAATCCAGCTACGGCGAAGCGGGATGGCGAACTTGTGCGACCGAAGCCCAAGTCCGAGACGTCGGTGAGACTGGGCGTCATATCTAATTTCCTCGCCGGCACAAGTCTCATTGATGCAAAGCGAGGTGAGCGGCAAGGGCGACAGGTCTCGATGGCGGATCCAGCTGACGCTCAGCGGCGTTACCCCACTCGCCTTCAGGCAGGAGCGGCCGGCAAGGGTGGCAACTGCCAGCCGGATCGCCGCCTTCTTTCGTGCCTATACGGTCACGGGGGATGAGCGAAAAGCGCGAGGGTCCAGGACGCATCGCGAGGGACGGCGCGCCACCGCCTCGACGGCGCGCCGTGCACCATCGTTTCGGAGTCGGCAGGATCGCCCTGCGTCAGTTGCGATCGCGCGCGTCTCTGGCAGTCGCTCTGGGGTTGTCGCTCGCCGCAGCAGCGACGCTGGTCGCCAGCGTTGTCCTCATCCAGAGCAGAGCGACCGACGAGGGGCTCCGCAGTGCTCTCGCGGCAGCTGGGCAGGGCGCCAACGTGCTGCTCGAGCGGGACGGTATCTCCCAGCCAGCGGCGTTCGACGCCTTCCAACGTGATGCTGCTACGCGAGTGCGAACCCAACTCGGAGATGCGGTCACTGCCGGTGCGGAGTTCGGCAAGTCGTTGGCCGTTACGGTGCGGACCATCGACGGCGTGCTCCAGGGTCCCCCGGTGACGTGGAATCCGTCAGTGGTGTCGTACACCGGACTGAACGGCCACGTGCACATCGCGGCGGGCCGCTGGCCCGACGACGCGCGAGTCGGCGCCGACTGGCAGTTCACCGCTTCGGCGCGCGCCACGGACGACCTCGGTGGCCCGCTCGGTTTGCATGTTGGTAGCGAATATTGCTTCCAGTACCTCGTTCGGGCGCGCCCTGTAACGGAGATCTGGTGTGGGAGGCTCACCGGAACCTGGCTGCCGAACAACGTATCCGACCCGTATTGGGCCGGTCAGGTTCCCGATCCGGACGTGAGCGTGGGTCACGACAGCTACTTTCAGATCCTCGCCCAGATGCCGGATGGGATCGGCGGTGCCGAGCAGCAGTACGTCCCAGCCGCGGCAAACATCCCGGTGGCGAACACCGACCGCGTGGTGAAAGGGGTCAACCAGCTTCGCGGCTACTACAGCGTTTCCAGCAACGACGTGTTCATATCCGGTCTGGACACAACGATAACCGGCTTCCTCAGTCGTCAGAGCGCCGCCTCGGGACCGACGCTGGTCACAGCGCTCGGCCTGCTCGTTGTCGCCGTCGCCGCGATGGGTTTTGCCGCGCTTCAGTTCATTCAAGGTCACATCGGCCAGGCGGCACTGTGGCGAGCGCGCGGCTGGTCGCGTGCCCGGGTCTGGAGCCTGTTCACGTTGGAGTTCGCGGTGCTCGCCGCGGTGGCAACGCCCCTGGCCATCGTCGCGTCGGCGGGGATCACCTCGGCAGTCGGCAACTCGTCGGCAACTCACCCAGCCTTGAGCTGGCAATCTTTCGCGGACGCCGCGGTCCCGGCGCTCATCGCGGAGGGCGGGTTCCTCATGATCCTCGCGCTACTAGCTGCCGCACGAAGTGGGCCCGAGCTTTCACAGCGACGGCGTGACCGTTCGGCCATCAGCGGGAGAAGCTGGCAACGTCGTGGCGTTGACGCGGCCCTGTTCGCCGCCGGGGTGGGCATCCTGGTGTTTGTTCGCTTCGGTGGTGCAGACCCGGCCGGCAACGGGCAGGGTAGCGGCGTTGTGCTCGCCTTGCCGCTGTTGGCCGTTGGTCTACTCGCCTTCGCGTCGCTGCGACTGGTCGCGTTCGTCGCCCGCATCCTCACGGCCAGCCGAGGCGTCGCCGCCCGACTGGCCCGCTGGCAGGTCGAGCGCGACCCCGCGCAGTACTCGAGGCTGTGTCTGCTCATCACCCTGGCCGTCGCGGTCGGGGTGTTCGCCAGCACCTACACGGCGAGCGATCGTGCCAGTGCGATCGACCGCGCCGACTACATGGTCGGGGCGGACATGCGCGCCACCTTCTCGTCGGCGGCTTCGCCGCCGCAGCTTGCTGCGCTGTCAGCCTCACTTC
Source organism: Candidatus Aeolococcus gillhamiae (assembly GCF_016464765.1). NCBI lineage: Bacteria > Bacillati > Candidatus Dormiibacterota > Candidatus Dormibacteria > Candidatus Aeolococcales > Candidatus Aeolococcaceae > Candidatus Aeolococcus > Candidatus Aeolococcus gillhamiae. Next base: position 13,893 of record NZ_JAEKNS010000064.1, read on the forward strand.
CGTCCGGGGTCCGCTCGGCGCAGGCGTTTCGCGATGTCGGTCGACCAGGCCGCACCGGAACCGATGCGACGATCCTCGGTATTCAGGGCACAGGCTTCTGGGATATCGCCTACCAGCGCAGCGACTTTGCCTCGCCGTCACTGCGCGCCTTGACATCGAGGATGACCTCGACCGATCCGGACGGAAGCGTGGTGCCGGGCACCCCCCGAGCACTCTCGATGTCGGTGTACAGCTCCGGGTTGGATGCCCGCATCGAGGTCGAGATCACCGACGCAAATGGACGCGTGCTGGACCTGCCACTGAGCACTCTGGGCCGCTCGGGATGGACCGACGTGACCGCGTCGCTCAGCGCGGCACCGGGCCCGATCACCTATCCGGTACGAGTGCGTGCTGTGACGGTGCTGCCGACCGGTCCCCGCGCCACTGGAGATGTTGCGGTGCAGAACTTGCGCACCGACTCCGGGGCGGTGGTCGAGTCGTTTGCCACGGCCGACGGCTGGTGGCAGGAAGCGTTCGCGCCTGACCCGGCGGAAGCACCGCTGACGCCGACGTTGCTGCATGCCAAGGACGCTCGCCCCTCCGTCGACATCCCCATCAACCTCCAGGAGATTCGCCTGCTCCCACCGCCTACCTCGCGCCCCTTACCGGTGTTGCTCGCCAGTCAGACGATGTCCGCGCTGGGCGTGAGCATCGGCCAGTCCTTTCCGTTGCACCTCGACACGGTGGACGTGCAGTTAGTGCCGGTGGGATCGTTTGATGAGTTCCCAACCTACTACCCGTCACGCGGGGATCTCCTCGTCGTTCCGATGGTCTCGCTGCTCGACCGCCTCGGTAACCTGGGAGCGACAAGTCCCTGGGCCAACGAGCTCTGGCTGAGCGTTCCCGGTAGTCGTGTCAGCGCGGTAACAGCAGCGGCAGCCGCCCAGTCAACGTTGCTGCAGACCTTCCTTCGCTCTGATGCTGAGACGCTCGTCCTCAACGACCCCCTCCGCCGCGGGCTCGACGAGGAACTCGGACTCGGGTTTCTCGTCGCACTGGCCGTGGTTGTGATCGGCTTTGGCCTACAGTTCTTAGCCGCCGCTCGCAACCGGGTAACTCACTTCGCGATCATGCGCGCTAACGGAATCCCGCGGTCCGTGCTGCGCCGCTCACTCGTTGCGGAGCAAATCGCTGTGCTCATCAGTGGGCTCATCGCCGGGACGGCTATCGGTCTGGCACTCGCGTGGGCGGTGCTTCCCATCTTCCACCTGGGGACCCTCCCCGAGGATCTCATCCCCCCATCGGTCTTCCATCTCGACCCGCTGACATTGGTGGCAGTTGTGCTGGGAACGGGGGCGCTGGCCCTGGTGGTGGGACGGATGGTTGCCGGCAGCGGTTCCCGAGTCGACGTGATGGCCACCGTGCGGTCGCTTGCATGAAGGCATCTATCGTCGACTGTGAAGGGTTGGTGCACATCTACAAGGCGGCGAACCTCGAAGTGGTGGCGCTACAGGGGCTGGATCTCGAAGTGGCTCCGGGAGAAATGGTCGCAATCGCCGGACGCAGCGGCAGTGGCAAGACCACCCTGATGAACATCCTGGCCGGACTGGAGAGGCCTACCGCGGGCGTGGTTCGCGTGGCTGGCAACGACCTGAGCCGCCTGAGCGGATCCGAGCAGGAGCGCTACAGGCGTGACGTGGTCGGCTACGTGCTCCAGCACGCGATGGGAAATCTCGCGCCGTACCTCACCGCCATCGAGAACGTCCAGGCAGCCACCGTGACCGGGACTGCGCGGGGCCGCTCGAGGGCAGCCGCCAGCCTTCTGGAACGGCTCGGGCTTGGAGCACGCCTCTCCCGGCGACCGGGGGAGCTGGCCGGCCACGAGAACCAGCGCCTCGCGCTGGCGACCGCGCTGGCCAACCATCCGCGCCTGCTGCTCGCCGACGAGCCCACCGCCGAGCTCGACACCGCCGCCGCCGCGCAGCTGCTCGGCGACCTCACCACGGTGCTGCGCGAGGAGGAGGCGGCCGCGGTCATCGTCACCCATGATCCCCAGCTCGAGACGTACGTCGACCGCGTAGTGATGATTCGCGACGGACGGACCAGCAGTGAGCGGCGCTGGGTGGAGCGCGAGGGCGCGCTCATCCACGACGAGCTCGCGATCATGGATCGGGCCGGGCGCATCCAGCTGCCACGGGCGTACGTCGACAAGCTGGGGTTGAGCGGCCGCGTCCGGCTGCACCTGGAGGGAGACCGTATCTCCATCCTCCCCGCCACCGGGGACGAGAGTGCCTGACGTGGTTGCCGCCAGCGGCCTGGTGCGCGAGTTCGCCGCGGGCGGCCAGCGGGTTCGTGCCGTCGACGGCGTCGATCTCACGGTGGCGGCCGGGGAGCTGCTCATGGTCCTGGGCCGCTCGGGCGCGGGCAAGACGACCTTGCTCAGCCTTGTGGGCGCGCTCGACAGGCCCGACAGCGGCACGGTGACTGTTGCCGGCGAACGAGTGGAGGCGCTCACCGGTCGCGAGCGTGACCATTTCCTGCAAGTGTCGGTCGGCTGGGTGTTTCAGACCTCCGGGCTGATCCCACTGCTGACGGCCGAGGAGAACGTCCAGCTGTCCCTCCGTCTCGCCGGAGCCGAGGGTTCGACCGTTGCGGACCGCGCCGTCGAGGCGCTGACGAGGGTGGGACTCGCCGACCGCCGCGTGCACACCGCGGCGGAACTGTCTGGAGGCGAACAGCAGCGTGTGGCTCTGGCTCGCGCGCTCGCCAAGCGACCCACGGTAGTCATCGCCGACGAGCCGACGGCGCAGCTC
>NZ_JAEKNS010000068.1:0-6165 GCF_016464765.1 Candidatus Aeolococcus gillhamiae
AGCACCGGGTTGTAGAGGTGGACGGTGGCTCCGAACAGCCAGGTGGGGCGCAGCTGGTCATCGAGCGGGATGACCGGGGCCAGGCCGACGACCTGGTACAGCAGATACAGCACGACTTCCATGAAGTTGTCGGGCTGTACCGGACAGCCAGGCACGTTGATGATCGGTAGGCCGGCCCCTGTCCGGAAGTCCCAGCCGAGGTAGTCGGCCAGGCCCATCGCGCCGGTGGGGTTGCCCTGCATCGCGTGGATGCCGCCGTACGTCGCACAAGTGCCGCAGGCGACCACGGCGAGCGCCTTGGGGGCGAGCCTGTCGATCCACTCGTTGGTGGTGATCGGCTGCCCGGTGGCGAGATCCGTGCCGACAGCCGCCCAGTAGCCGCCGTTGTCAGCGTTCAGCTTCTCGTTGGGGATCGATCCCTCGACCACCAGCACGAAGGGGTCGAGCTCGCCGCGGGCGGCGGCGAACCACGGCTTCAGGAAGTCGTCGCCGTTGTCGAAGGCCAGCACCGGGTTGTAGAGGTGGACGGTGGGGAGCCCGGGGATCGACCCGAGCAGGACATCCTCGATGCTCGGCTGCGTGGCCGCCGTGATCGAGACGGAGTCGCCGTCACAGCCAAGGCCGGCGGTGATCCACACGATGTGGACGTCCTTGACGGGAGGCTCCTTCTGTGTTTTCCGCCCGTACGGCGCTGCCTCGGTCACCATTGCGGCACACCTCCCTGGCTGCGATGGACACGTTGCGACGGCGCGGTAGCCCGCGCGAAGGCGCCACCGTAGGAGCCGTTGCCGGCGGCGTCAATAAGTGCGCCTGCCATCTAGAAATGGACCCCGTTCGACTGTTGCGTTTTCCGGCCCCGAGGCGCATCCTCCACCCTGCGGAAGCGCCTGGTGACGAGGCGGTCGCGACCGTACCGCCGGCGGGAGCACGGCCTTGCCTTGCGAGCGTTCGATGACTCATCAGCTGGAGGGAGCGCCATGAGCCAGGCCGACCCGCCGATTGAGCACGCCGACCGCTCTCGGTCGCCGGTCCAACCGCGCAACTACCTGCGTCCCTGCCTCCTGCTCCTCCTCGGGGAGGAGCCGACGTACGGCTACGAGCTGCGCGACAAGCTGGCGCCGCTATCCTTGGGGCACTGGGACCCCGGCACGGTATACCGCACCCTCAACACCATGGAGGACGACGCGCTGGTTCGCTCAACCTGGGAGCGTTCCGCCGAAGGTCCGCGGCGGCGCCGCTACGAGATCACCCCGGCGGGTAACGCAGTCCTCGATGCCTGGGCTCGAGAGCTGTGCGGGATGCGCGACATGATCGTCGACTTCATCGACCGCTACGAGGCCGACCAGCAGGAGCAGGCACTGGTCGGGGGAGCCGGCATTCGCAGCTGACTCCGGGTATGTTGCGGTGTGACCAGGGCGAGGCGAGGACTGCTGTCGGGCGTCGCCGCGTACGTGCTGTGGGGGCTGTTCCCGCTGTACTGGCCGCTGCTGGAGCCGGCCGGCGCGCTCGAGATCCTCGCCTGCCGGATCGTGCTCAGCCTCGTGGTGGTGGCGCTGCTTCTGGCGGTGCGACGCGAGCTGCGCGGGCTGCGCCGCCTCAACCGCGGCACGTTGCTGCGCCTCTGCCTCGCTGGTGTGATCGTCGCCGTCAACTGGGGCGCGTACATCTGGGGTGTCAACAACGGCCACGTCGTCGAGACCAGCCTCGGCTACTTCATCAACCCGCTTCTCACGGTCGCTCTCGGGGTCATCCTGCTGCACGAGCGGCTGCGCCGCCTGCAGTGGGCGGCGGTGGCGCTCGGCGCTGTGGCGGTGCTCATCCTCAGCGTCGACTACGGGCGGCCGCCATGGCTGGCGCTGTTCCTCGCGTTCTCATTCGCCGCGTACGGGCTGATCAAGAAGCGCATCCGCGCATCCGCACCCGAGGGGCTGTTCATCGAGGCGGCGGCCCTGACGGTGCCGGCGCTGATCGTCCTCGGCGTGCTGGCGGGCACAGGCGGCGCCACCTGGGTCGGCCCAGCTGCTACCCCCGGCCACTTGCTCCTGCTGATCGCGGCCGGGCCGGCGACGGCGATCCCGCTCCTCTTCTTCGCCGCTGCCGCAACCCGGCTTCCGCTGTCGACGCTGGGGCTGCTCCAGTACGTGACCCCGGTCATGCAGTTCGCCATCGGTGTGTTGGTGCGCCATGAGCCGCTGCCGCCCGCGCTGCTCGGCGGATTCGCGTTGGTGTGGCTGGCCCTCGCGCTCCTGACCATGGATGCAGCCCGTCACCGGACCCGGATGCCGAGCTCAGTGGCCCACCCCGAGGTGCTCGACGTCGAAGGTGGCGCGACGCCCCGCTACCGCTCGACCTCGCCGAGCAGCAGCCGGTAGTAGGCCCGGAAGCCTTCACGCTCGTACAGCCGCACCGCCCCCCGGTTAGCCTCGACGACCGCGACCGACCAGTACACGATGCCGCGGCTGCTCAACTCGGCCCTGCATGCGGCGAGCAGGGCGGTCCCGACCCCGGCGCCCCTGGCGGCGGCAGCGACCGCGAGCGATTCGACCTCCCCCACCTGCGCACCGAGGTCCCAAGTGGCTCCCGGCGCGTGGACCTGCAGCATCGCGTAGCCGACCGGCGCCACCACACCAACCGGCTCAGCGACGAAGAGAGTCCCCGAACCGTCGGCGAGCCAGGCGCGGTACTCCGCCTGGCGGATCCTCCAGGCGTCGGCGGCGGCGCGCACCGGCCACTCGGCGGCGGCGACCTCGCGGTGCTGCTCGACCATCCCCGCCCAGAGCGGTTCCAGCGAGTCCACGTCGGCGAGGTCGCCGCGGCGGACCTGCACCTCCATGGTCAGGTGGTGGGAGCGGCGAGGTCGACCACTACCGGCGCGTGGTCCGAGGGCAGCTTGCCCTTGCGCGCGTCGCGGTCGACGTAGGCGTCGGTGACACCGGCGGCCAGCGCGGTGCTCAGAAGCACCAGGTCGATGCGCATGCCCATCCCCTTGTGGAAGTTGCCGGCGCGGTAATCCCAGTAGGTGAACGGCCGATCCCCCTTGAGCGCGCGCGCCTCGACGTCGACGAAGCCGATGTCGACGAGGGACGACACCGCCGCCCTCTCCAGCGGCGTCACGTGCGTCGACCCCACGAACGCTGGGGGGTCCCAGACGTCGACGTCGGCCGGGGCCACGTTGAAGTCTCCGCACACCGCCATCGCGGGCGACGTCGCCGCGTCGGCGGCGATCGCGTCGCGCAGCACGCCCAGCCAGGCCAGCTTGTACGCGAAGTGCGGGCTGTCGACGGTGCGGCCGTTGGGGACGTAGAGCGACCAGACACGCACACCGCCGCAGGTCGCGGCCAGCGCGCGCGCCTCGGCCTCCGGGAAGCCTGGTTCACCGTCGAACCCGCGCCGCACATCGGCGACCCCCACCTTCGACACGACAGCCACGCCGTTCCACTGTCCACTGCCGTGCACGGCAGCCTCGTAGCCGAGCTCGCCGAGCTGCTCGTGGGGGAAGGCGGCGTCGGCGAGCTTGGTCTCCTGCAGGCAGAGGATGTCCGGACGCGTCGCCGCCAGCCACTCGACGACGCGGGGCAGGCGTGCGCCCAGCGAGTTGACGTTCCAGGTGGCCAGCCTCACGTCGGAGGCCGCTCGTCGATGATGGCGTCGATGGCGGTGGCCAGCTCGACGTCCCGCGCGGTCAGCCCGCCGCTGACGTGGGAATAGATCTCCAGCTCCACGAAGCACCACTCGTGCAGGCGGACGTTGGGGTGGTGGCCGACGCTCTCAGCGACAGCGGCGACGCGGTTGACGAACTCCATCGCCGCGGTGAAGGACCCGAAGCGAAGATCGCGGTGGATGCGGTCGCGCTCGACGATCCACGCCGGGTGTGCCTTGAGGGCGCGGTAGGCGTCCTCCGGGGTCAGCGCGGCCGGACGATCAGAAGCTGCCATACACCGGGATCGTGGCGCCGGTGATGGTGCCGGCGTCGTCGCCGCATAGGAAGGCGATGACCGAGGCGATGGCCGCCGGCGACACCGCCTTGGCGAGGTCTGCCGGCTTCATCCAGGAGTGGTTCGCGGGGGTGTCGATGACCGCCGGCACCACCACGTTGACGCGCACCCCCGTCTTCTTGACCTCGTCGGCCATCACCTCGGTGAGCCGGATCACTGCCGACTTGGCGACGGCGTAGGCGGCTGAGCCGGCGCCACCGACCAGCGCCGACCGCGAGCCCACGTTGACGATGCTGCCCCGGCCGGCCGCGGTCATGCGTGCGGCCGCAGCCCGGCACGACCACCACGCGGTGTAGAGGTTGAGCTGGAACATGTGCTGCACGTCCGCAGGGGTTGCGTCGATCACGGTTCCACCGACAAAGCCACCGGGGACATTCACCAGTGTGTCGACGCCTCCCTCCAGCGCGTCGAGTCGCTGCCAGAGCGCGTCGACGGATTCGGCGTCGGTGAGGTCGGCGCGCTCCCAGATCGTGCCCGGACAGATCGCCTCGAGGTCCTTCAGCGACTGGCGGGGCGAGGCCACGCCGACAACGCGTGCGTGGTGCACGGCGAGAGCCTCGAGCACCGCTGGCCCGAGGCCACCGCTGGCGCCGCAGACGACGGCAGTCTCGGGCATCGGCCCATCCTACGTCGCCCCCAGCACTGGCCGGTCAGCGCGCGACGCGAGCCTCGTCCCACACCGGCGCGTCGGACTCGCGGACCGCGCCGTCGGCTCCGAACACCAGGAACCTGTCGAACGAGCGTGCGAACCAGCGGTCGTGAGTTACCGCGATGACCGTGCCGCTGAACCCGACCAGTCCGTCCTCGAGGGCCTGCGCGCTCTCCAGATCGAGGTTGTCGGTCGGCTCGTCGAGGAGCAGGAGGGTGGCGCCGCCGAGCTCGAGAAGGAGGATCTGAAGTCGCGCCTGCTGGCCGCCCGACAGCGTCTCGAACGACTGGTCGACCTGGCCGCCGAGCTCGTAGCGTCGCAGCGCGCCGATCGCCTGCCCGCGGTCGAGCCCGTGGTCGTGCAGTGCATCGACGAGGGTGCGCCCCTGAAGGTCGGCGCGTTGGTGCAGCTGCGAGAACGCGCCCGGCACCACGCGGGCACCGAGGCGCCAGCGGCCTGTGTGCCGGATATCCTCCCCACCAAGCAGCCGCAGGAAGTGCGACTTCCCCGAGCCGTTGGGCCCGACGACAGCGATCCTCTCGCCGTAGAAGACCTCCAGGTCGAGCGGCGCCATCAGGCCGGTGAGCTCCAGGCCGTCGCACACGAGGACCTGGACGCCGGTGCGGCCGCCGAGCAGGTGCATACGCACGTTCTGTTCGCGCGGCGGTTCGGGCGGAGGCCCTTCCGCCTCGAAGCGAGCCAGGCGGGTCTGCGCAGCGCGGTACCGCGATGCCATGTCGGAGCTGCGCGCCGCCTGTTGCTAGAGCGTGCGCACGTACGTGCGCAGCCGCTCATGCTCCTCTGCCCAGCGCCGGTGCAGCTCCTCCTGGCGCTCGTGGCGACTGCGTCGGGCAGCCGCGTACGACGCGAAACCGCCACCGTGTGTCCAGGCGGAACCTCCTTCCACGGTGATCGCCCGCTGGGCCGTGCGGACCAACAGCTCGCGGTCGTGGGTTACGAACAGCACAGTCTTGCGTGTCGCCAGCAGCGCCCCCTCGAGCCACTCCTTGCCCGGGACATCGAGATAGTTGTCGGGCTCGTCGAGGAGCAGGACCTCGTCGGGACCGCGCAGCAGCGCCTCTAGCAGGGCGCTGAAGAATCCGCCCCCAACCGCCGCGATTCTTCAGCGGGAAGCGGTGTCCGCTCACGGCGAGGTGAACTCGCCTCCGCCGACCTGGTCACTTCACGTGTCTGGGTCCTGAGGGCCGCTCCCTCAGCCTGTCGCGAGCTCCAGGTTGGCCATTCGCACCACGTTGTAGGTGGCCACGGTCAGCAGCATCCACATCTCGTTGCGCCTCTGCCCGATGTAGCGCAGCTTGCGTCCGCCGCCCACCGTCTTCGTCCAACCGAAGATCTCCTCGACTCGTTTGCGCACCCGCTGGCTCATCGCGTACCCCGGGTGCCTGGTCGTGCGCCCGTCGATGGCGCTGCGCCGGTTGCTGGTGTTCTGGGTGACCCGCGGTGTCACCTTCAGCGCGCGGCACCCGGCGACGAAGTCCTTGGTGTCGTATCCCTTGTCGC
>NZ_JAEKNS010000150.1:0-11355 GCF_016464765.1 Candidatus Aeolococcus gillhamiae
GTCGCGTGACATGTTACTGGTGGTCCGTCTGCCACGACCTTCCAGGAGATGACTTCAGATGAAACCTTGGCATGGTGTTATCGTCGCTACGGCCCTACCGTACACGGAGAATCTCAAGGTCGACTTGGACCGTTACCAGGAGCACGTTGGTTGGTTGGCCGAGAATGGATGCCACGGCGTTGCACCGAACGGGTCACTCGGTGAGTACCAGGTGCTCACCCCCGAGGAGCGGTCGGCTGTCGTACGGGCAGCCGTAGAGGCGTCACCTGAGGGATTTCACGTGATGCCTGGTGTCGGTGCGTACGGTGCCGCGGAGGCGCGATGCTGGGCCGAGCAGGCGGCCGAGGCTGGGGCCGATGCCGTGCTGCTGTTGCCGCCCAACGGTTACCGCGGCGACGAGCGTGCCGTAATGCACCACTACGCAGAGGTGGCTAGGGCGGGGCTGCCAATCTGTGCGTACAACAACCCACTGGACACCCGTGTCGACCTGGTCCCGTCGCTTCTGGCCCGCTTGCACGGCGAAGGCTACATCGTGGCTGTGAAGGAGTTCACGGGAGACGTTCGCCGCGCGTACGAGATTGCCGAGGTGGCGCCGGGGCTGGACATCCTCATCGGCGCCGATGACGTCGTCTTGGAGATCGGCCTGGCCGGCGCGAAGGGATGGCTTGCCGGCTACCCTAATGCTCTACCGAAAGCGTGTGTGGCACTGTATGAGGCTACCGTAAGCTTGGACTTGGCCACCGCAATCCCGCTGTACCGCACCTTGCACCCGCTGTTACGCTGGGACTCCAAGACGGAGTTCGTGCAGGCGATCAAGCTTTCAATGGACGTCGTTGGTCGCTACGGAGGCGCCTCCCGACCGCCACGCATGCCCTTGCTTCCGGAGACCGAGGAGTACATCCGCAACGTGACCCAAAAGGTCATTTCCGAACTCGGCGTCTGATGCCTTGCCAGCTCGCCGGGCATGCTGATGAAACGCGGCTGGGACGCATGTCCACTGTCGTGTCAGCGGGTGGCCGGGGCATCAACCCGCGCTTGTCCTGTGAACAGGTAGCTCCAGTGCCGGGACTCACGACGTTGCTTGCGGAGGATTCGTTGATCAGAACTGTGCGCCATTCGTGGAGTCGTCGAACGGAACGAGCCCTCGGCCGGCCCTGCGGCCCGGCGCGCCGGCGGTGGATCATGAGGGCTGCGCACTACACTCCCGACCTGTCAGCGACCGGTCGAGCGACCGTAGCGCTATGAGCGAGCAGAGGCTGGTCAGTCGCTCGCCCCAACAGCCCGCGGATGTCGTCGCCGAAGCCGCTACCACAACGCCGGCCGAGGTCCAGGCAGCGGCGACGCGGGCTCGAACCGCGCAGGCAGAATGGGCGGTCGCGGGAGCGGCGGGTCGATCGGCCGCGTTGCGAATCGCCGGTGACGGGCTAGTAGCCCACGCGGCGCAGCTCGAGGACCTCATCGTGCGCGAGGTCGGCAAGCCCCGACTGGAGGCCCGCGGCGAAGTGGCTCGCTCGGTCGCGATCCTCCATTACTACGCGCAGCAGACCCTGGACCCGGTTGGCGACGCCTACCCGCCGTCCGGCCGCGGCCTGCTGTACACGGAGCGCCGCCCCCACGGGGTTGCTGGTCTTATCACCCCCTGGAACTTCCCGCTGGCGATCCCGCTGTGGAAGGCGGCACCGGCCCTTGCCGTCGGGAACGCGGTTCTGCTCAAGCCCTCCACCCAGGCCCTGGCGTGCGCGCGTTTCCTGGAACAAATCCTCGCTGACGCACTGCCGGAGAATCTGTTCAGGATCCTACCGGGAGAGGCAGAGACAGCTCGCGCGCTTCTGGATGCGGCCGACGTCGTGTCCTTCACCGGTTCGTCCGGTGTCGGGCGCTCGGTCGCGGTCGCAGCAGCAGGCCGGGGCGTGCCGGTGCAGGCGGAGATGGGTGGCCAGAACGCAGCGATTGTGCTCCCCGACGCCCACGTGGAGCAGACAGCAGCGATGCTGGCGGGAGCTGCTATGGGCTTCGCAGGTCAGAAGTGCACAGCCACTCGCCGCGTGCTGGTGGTGGGGGACGCGGGGTCCTTCACGGACGCCTTGGTGACAGCCGTTCAGAAGCTCGCGCCGGCCGACCCCTCGGAGACCGGCACGAGCGTTGGCCCACTGATCACCGAGGCCGCCCGCGATGCGGTCGTAAGCGCCACCCAAGAGGCCCGTAGGACGGGCGGGCGTGTCCTCGCGGGCGGAACTGTCCCGCCGCCAGCTGACGGCTGGTTTCTTGCGCCCACCGTCGTCGACGGCCTCGCTCCCGAGCACCGCCTGGCGTGCGAGGAGACCTTCGGCCCCTTCGTCACTGTGTTTGCGGCGGCATCCCTCGATGAGGCGGTGCGGATCTGCAATGAGGTGCGGTACGGCCTTGTCACCTCGATACACGGCGACGACCTCGGGACCGTGCTGAAGGCGGTCTCGACCCTGGACACTGGGCTGATCAAAGTCAACGCCCCAACGACAGGTGTGGACTTCTACGTCCCCTTCGGGGGAGAGAAGGCCTCAAGCCACGGTCCGCGTGAACAGGGGAAAGCCGGGATGGCCTTCTACAGCTCAATTCGCACAATCACCATCGCCCCTGGTGCTGGGTAGAACGACGATCCTGAACGAGTTGGCGCCAGTGACGCTTCTTGATGTGACCGCGTGAGCATCGGTGTTGGTATCTCGGCTGTGATCCCAACCACCTCATCCAACGACGGCGGCTGCATATGTGGGCCGGCAATGACACTTGATCATCTCCCTGCCCACAGTCCCCGCGTGAGCGTGAGATGGTGAGCCATCAACTTTCGAGCCCCGCTCGCATCTGCATCGGCGACTGCTCGCAGGAGCAGGCGATGCTCACGTGCGGAGGTCGCTAGCTGGCCCTGCTGAATCAAGGGGATCAGGCCATAGAGCCGTGCTTGGTTGCGTAACTGCGCCACAATCTCAACGAGGTGTTGGTTCCCTAGGAGGCCCAGGAGGGCCAGGTGGAAACGAGTGTCGGCCTCCAGGTAGGACGTCACCTCCCTTGCGGCGGCCGCCTTCTCAATCGCAATGGCGAGCGGCTTGAGCGCCAGGACGTCTGCCCGGTCGGCGAGCACAGCGATGCGCCCGACGCTCGGGACCTCCAGCAGCTTGCGGAGCTCAGCGACGTGGTCTAAGTCGACTTCAGATGTCTCGGTGACGAGGAAACCGCGATTGCGCACGGGTTCGAAGAATCCCTGCCTGGTTAGATCCAGCAGGGCTTCGCGGACTGGCGTCGCAGAGACGCCGTAACGCTCGGCCAACGCCGGCACCGAGTACATCACTCCTGGGCGCATCTCCCCAGTAACCAGAGACGCTGTGATCGCCCTCAGCATCTGCTCGCGTAGGCTGTCCTGATCGACCTTCGGCCGCCTGATGCTGACTGCTCCTGCCATTTCAGTTTCGTCGCCCACTCTCAGCATGTCTGGCTAACATGAGCGCACGCGAGGGTGTGCCATGAAGGCGCGTTCCGAGCATTGCTCGCCTCCGGAATAACGTTCGCATCAGCGCGCACAATGTTAAGAGAAACTGAATAGTGGCTCACCCAGGAGGCCCGTATCCACTTCCGTCCCCAGGCCAGGGCTCCCGGAGGCACTACCTCGTCCGTTGTGCGATCGTGGCTGGTAATCGGCGACGTGTTCCGCCGTCCAGTCGTTCATGAACGACACCGCAAAGAGGGCCTCTGATGGCGTACTCGCGGCGAGGTGGCTCACCGCCGCGGTGGTGAGGTCGCCGCCCCAAGTGTCCTCGATCGTCACGGAGAGGCCGAGGTCGACGGCAAGGTCTCGCATGAGCTTGGCCTTGGTCAGCCCGCCCACCCTGCTGATCTTGAGATTGATCGCATCGAGTCCGTTGGCCGTATATGCTCGAAGCAGGGACTGGACATCGATGATCACCTCATCTAGGACCATGGGAAGACTTGTCAGCCGTCGGAGGGCCAGGCACTCCTCGATCGTCGGACATGGTTGCTCGAGGTAAGTCCGTGGGAATGGCTGAAGCAGACGAGCCGCGACCGTGGCCTGCTGCAGCCGCCATCCGCCGTTGGCATCGGCGATGATCACGTCATCTTTGTCGGTAGCCGCCACGACCGCAGCGACGCGTTCCTCGTCGTCCGCTGGCCGCCCCCCGATTTTCATCTGGAATGTGTGGATACCTTCCGCTCGGCGGTCCAGAACATACTGGGCCATCTCTTCCGGTGATCCGAACGGCACAGCCATGTAGAGAGGGAAGGACTGTTGGCGCAGCCCGCCCAACAGTGTGGCCAAGGGTTGCCCGGTCGACTGGCCAAGCAGATCCCAGCAGGCGATGTCCACGGGACTCTTGGCGTATCCGTGGCCGAGAACGCTGCTGTCCATGACGTCGTTCAGCACACCCAGATTGGCGGCATCGAGCCCGATGAGATGAGGGCCGAGCTCAGACAGCACCGCTCGCACACCCCCGGCGAACCCCGGCAAATATGCCGGGCCGAGAGGACAGACTTCTCCGAAGCCACGGAGGCCTTCCGCTGTGGTGACGGCCACCACAGTGCTGGGGAGGCTGCTCACGACACGGCCACCGGAGAAGGCGTACTCCCCGTGGACGTAGGTGAGATCGAAGTTGTAAACGTCTAGCCTCGTGATGACCGTGCTGGCGATACTCACTTTGTCCTCCGAGCAAGGCTGGAGCGCGTCATCGACTCGCTGCCGGGCCCTTGCAGGTGTTGATGGGCGGATGATTGCCGTGCTCCATAGCTACGGATTCGTCTGACAAACGCGGGATCTGAGGTCGCGGCCTGGCGCAGTCGCACGGTCTGTGCTTCCATTATGGTTCGGCATCAGACGTCCAGAACCCTGTGGAGAAACTGACGCGTCCGCACATGAGTCGGATCGGTGAAGATGGCCTCCGGATGCCCTTCTTCCACAATTCGACCCTCGTTCATGAAGACCACACGGTCGGCCGCCTCACGCGCGAACTTCATCTCGTGCGTGACGACGATCATCGTCATCCCGTCTTTCGCCAGCTGGCGCATAACATGCGTAACCTCGGAAACGAGTTCGGGATCAAGCGCAGATGTGACCTCGTCGAAGAGCATGACCGCGGGCTCCATCGCCAGAGAACGCGCTATGGCCACGCGCTGCTGCTGTCCACCAGACAGTTGAGAAGGGTACGAATGCCCCTTGTCTGCTAGTCCGACGCGCGCTAGGGCCGCCCCGGCGAACTCGGCGGCCTCTCGCTTGGACAGCTTCTTGACTAGCCGCAGTGCAAGCGTCACATTACCCAGAGCCGTCAGATGCGGGAATAAGTTGAATTGCTGAAACACCATTCCTACGTTCCCGCTTCGGGCGCCCCGGGCTCCTCCTGCTTTGTCGGGACCGAACACGCAAACCCCGTCGACAGTGATGGTTCCCTGGTTCGGTCTGTCGAGCAGAGAGATCGTCCGCAACAAGGTGCTCTTTCCGGAACCGCTGGGTCCGATGAGTACAACCACCTCGCCCCGGTCAACCGACAGGGTCACATTGTGCAAGACGGCGGTGTCTCCGAAGCTCTTACTGACATCTCGAACATCAATCACGAGGGCACGAGCCTCCTTCGCTGCAGAGACTTTGCAAAAACCGACATCGGGAAGCAGATCAAGAAATAGCCGACGGTGAGGGCCGAGTAGACTTCCAGCGGTCTCGCGGTTCGTCCGACGATGTACTGTCCCTGCTGAAGGAACTCGCTAACCCCGATCACAGAGGCGAGAGAGGTGTCCTTCACCAGTGCGACGTACTGGCCAACGAGTGGCGGCAGCGATACATTCCTAGCCAGCGGAAGGACGATTCTCCGCCAAATCTGAAATCCCGTCAGGCCCAGGGTCGCGCCGGCTTCTCTTTGCCCGATGGGTACCGCCTCGACGCCTGCGCGCACAATTTCCGAGATGTAGGCTCCCTCGCACAGCACCAGGGCCATGAGGGCCGCAGCAAAAGGCGGAATGTCTCCGAAGCCAAGGTACGCCGCCCCGAAGTATGCAAATAGCATCTGCACAATCAAGGGGGTCCCTCTGAAGACGTCAATGTAGATTCTGAGCAGCGGACTAACCACCGGAACTCGCTCGGCCCTGGCCGTCCCGACCGCCAAGCCAAGCAGTGTCGCCAGCACAATGGTCGACAAGGACAGCAAGGCCGTCACCCCTAAGCCGAAAAGGAGGGTTGGCAATGAATCCGTAATGACGCTCCACTGCACGACTATTTGCCCTGTCGCCCAAGCGGCGCCCGGAAAACCACTTTCGCGATGACCCCTGACGAGATCGACACGAATCCCGTGAGAAGTAGGTATGCGATCATGGCGAAGCTGAAAAGAATCATCGTCTCGAACGTCTGCGCATTCAGCAGGAGGGTCGTTGACGTGATCTCGTCGTAGGAGATAGCCGAGAGAAGCGCAGAACTCTGGATGATGATGATGAGCTGGTTCACAACCGCGGGGTACACACTCCGGGCAGCCTGGGGGAGCAACACCCGGCGAAAGGTTTGCCAAGGCGTCAGCGCGAGAACGAAGGCAGATTCTGCCTGCGCGTGCGGTATCGACGACAGGCCGGCGCGGAAGATCACGGCGAGGTACGCTGCACCATTGAGCGCTAGTGTTGCCACGCCGGCTTGGAATGGACTGAGGTTGAGGCCCAATGCCGGAGTGGCGAAGTACGCGATGAAGATTTGTAGAAGGAGAGGCGTATCCCGAAATACTTCAACGTACGCCGCTAACGCCCACCTTAACCCGCGGAACTTACTTGCCATGCCGACTGCAGCCGCTATTCCCAGTGCAACGGCAAGAGCGAAGGCGAGAGCGGAGACAAGGAGAGTCCGTGCAGCGGCGGCTCCGAATGCGGGGAGGGACTCCTGCAGAAGCCGAAGGTAATACCCTACGTCCATACGATCCTCTCGCTCACTGCATAACCCTCGAAGAGTCGCGGCACCTCCGCTGATCGCGTTCTACGACGGCCGGGAAGGCGCCGCCAGTTGCAGGCTGCAGGCCCACAACCAGACGGCTCCGCCCGACGTGCACGAGCGCCCCTACTGAGAGGGAGTCAGACTGTAAGGAGAGGGCATGCCCATCCACTTGACATTGAGATCATGGAGAGTCCCGTCCACACTGCTGTTTAGTAGGAACTGATCGATCCAGTCGCGCCAAACACCATCGCCTTGCTTGATCGCTAGGCCTTCGTACTCAAGTGGCACAACAGACTGACTCGTGACCTGCAAGGTGGGGTCTTGCTTCACCTCGTAGCCGAGAAACGGCGAATAGTCGACCAGGGCGTCCACCTTGCCTTGCTTTACGGCGAGCACTGCTGCGCTCTCGTCGTCAAACGCTTGGGCGGTCGCCTTTGAGTTGGCCGCTTGCAGCGCTGCGATATTGGTGGAACCCTTGATGACTGCGACCGTCTTGCCTGAGAGGTCGGCGGCGCTATTGATTCCACTCCCCTTCTTACTCAAGAGCACTTGGCCACCGACAACGTAGGGGTTGCTGAAGAGGACTGTCTTCGCTCGTTCGCTCGTGGGATCCATCGTGCAAAGAACGACGTCGGCCTTACCTGTCTGGAGCGTCGGGATGCGATTGGCGGGCGTCGTGGGGACCACGGTGAGCTTTACACCCAACGCCTTGGCCATCGCAGCCGCGACGTCCACATCGAAGCCCTCGGGGGCGCCCGAGCTGCTCGACAGCCCAAACGGTGGATAGTCCAAGCAGAGTGCTGCTCGCAGTTCATTTTTGTGCAGTACGGACTGAAGCGTGGAAGCCTGAGCAATCTGGTCGGGTGCAACGCCGCTCCCCGAAGACGCCGTGCTTCCGCAAGCGCTGATCACAAGCAAGCTTGCGGCTGCGAGCAAACCGACCGGTTTGAACGGCAGGTGGCGGTGGTTTCCGATCGGCATGGCGTCCGTTCCTCCTAAGGGGGTCTGGGCAAGCTGGAGAGGCCTTCTACTGGAACACTACAGTAACATTCTATGCGGTGTCTACCTATGCGGTGTCTACCGGCGTGGGCCTCCTTGAGACCGACCCCGTGCTCGCACTCCGGCGATGGCTGCGCATCGGGGGAATCAACATGGGGGCGCTCTGGCGGCCGGCGGACCGTTGGGGAACCTCGGAACAGGCTGACGCTCCGACCGCGTCGTAGCCCCGACGCGAGCACACACTCCTCATGGATGAGATCAGTGACAGCTATGACGTGGTGGTGGTCGGTGGCGGTGCCGCCGGGCTGGCCGGCGCGGTCGCGGTGCTTCGCTCGCGCCGGTGGGTGTCGCTGGTGGATGCCGGCGACCGTTCCGCGAGCGCGAGAGACCGGCGAGGACCTCGAGATGTTTCCTCAGAGACCCTCCGCCAGGGGATCCTCGATTCGGACCGCCCCGCGCTCGGCGCCAACTGTTGGCGCCACCGCGTGAAGATCGAACCCAAAGAGGCGCAGTCCGGCATGCACCGAGGGCCCGAGCAGAAGCCCGATGACCAGGGTGCCGACGCCGACCGTGCCCCCCAAGAGGAAACCCAGTAGGCAGGCCGAGGATTCGATGCCGCCGCGCACGAGCGCCACAGGGCGCCGCGTTCGCCGTGCCAATGCCAGCATGATGCCGTCCCGGGGGCCGGCGCCGAGCCGCGGCGCAATGTAGGCTCCGCTCCCGATGCCAAAGAGCAGCAGGGCGCCGGCGAGCATCGTGAAGCGCACCATCAACGGCGCTGCGTTCGCATCGGGGATCCAGCCCCAGGAAATGACGCGGTCGATCCAAAAGCCGACCAGAAGCATGTTGCTGAGGGTGCCAACGCCAGGGCGGGTGCCCAGCGACCAGGCGACGAGCAGGATGATCAGGCCGACGAGCTCGCTCGCCTGTCCGATCGTCAGTGGGGTGTGACGCGAAATGCCCTGGTGCAGTACGTCCCAAGGCGACAACCCCAAATGCGCCTGTAACGTCAGCGGAATGCCGACCCCGAAACAGAACAGTCCAGCCTGAAGGCTCAGGAAGCGAACTACCATACGGGGTCCGAGCAGGCGACGGATTCCCTCGGTCCTTCGGGCGGGTGGCGTAGTGGTTGCGGACACGGCCACTCATCGTACGCAGGCGGTGTTCTGGTCGACCTTGGTAGCAAGTGCCGAGTTTGCGCCGGGGTACCGGAGCGGTAATGGGCATGCCTCGCTTTGACGGACACTTTTCCTTAGCCCGCGCACAGAGCGGTGTGGCGGGCTTCGTAGTCTGCTGGACTGAGGTTGCCGAGGGCGGTGTGGCGGCGCGGTGAAATCGTGCTCCAAGCCGGTGTCGAACAGCGATTCATACGTCTGCCTACTCACGGCGATGTTCAGGCGGAAGACGTCCGGCCGGGGCGGGTCGTCAACGCCCCCGCGAGTCACCGCACCGCTCTTGGCGAGCGGCTCTCGCCTCCGCATGTGCTCCGACGGGCTGATTCCGAATACGAGTAGAAACGGCCACGGTGGACCGAAACTAGTTTGACGCGTTTCAGCCGGGCCCAAGCGGCCACCATAGACTCGATCCTGGGGCAGCTTTACTGAGTGTTGAGATATCAAGTTTGAATACGAAATTGGCGGAGAGGGTGGCGGAGAGGGTGGGATTCGAACCCACGGAGGCTATTCACCTCACCGCTTTTCGAGAGCGTCGACTAGGGTGATGCGGAGTGTCGCGGGGGGACGTTAGGGGCCGTTCTGAATACGAATCTGGCGGCGGTCGTGATGTCCTGGGGTATCCAGTGTCTGGCGATGTCGATGCGTTTGGGTCCTAAATGGCCACCGTAGCAGCCATGGTTGGCGATAACTGGTTCGGGGGCGATGGGCGATCGGATGTCCCCGGAAGGCGCCACTGTTGGGCGCCGCAGTCGCTCTGCGTCAGCGAATACACCACACCGTTATAGCTGGCGCGGTGGGTTCGAATCCTCTCTTGCTAACTTCCCGCGGACGTTTGCTAGACATATGGGTGGACGTCCATGGACGTGGGGGATGGTCCGCGGCCGCAGATCGACACCGACGGCAGATGAACGCGGGCGCCCGCAGGAAGCTAGGCCGTGGCGACCCTTCTAGTTCGGGGTAGCCGTCGCATAGATGACGTCGTCTCTGTCGGTTAGCGCAGCCTCGTCCAACCCCAATAGACGCTCACGAGCACGACTGACGCAGACCTCGCGGATTTCCGGGTCCAGTGCCGCCAGCCGTCGGGCTGGCGCACCGATACTGGTCCGCAGCGCAACGACCTGGTCCGGCGTCATGATCTGGCGCCAAGGCTCAAGGTGTAACGACAGCGTGCGAAACCCGGCGCTAGCGAGCAATCCAGTGACCTTTTCGGGCGTGTCCATCACGGCGTATGTCGACTGCGCCGGATCAGGTGGCGCCCCGTGAGCGTCGAGTTCCTCATTCCAAATATCCTCGGCGGGAAAACTCCCCGCCGACCCCCAAGTGGTGAGCCCAATTGCGCCATCAGCGGCGAGCACTCTCCTGACCTCTCGGAGCGCGGCGACAGGATCCGATACATGGAAGAGCATGAAAGCGAGTACCGCCACGTCGCATGCCCCTGCGATCAATGGCAGGTTTGTAACGTCGGCGACGACCAATGGAAAGTCCCGCGGTGCCAGCGCAAGCATGCCGGCGGCTGGGTCGACACCGATGATGACGGCGCGTGGTGCAGCCTTCCGCAGATGGGGAAGGAGAGTCCCGACGCCGGTTCCAACGTCAACAACCTGCCGCGCCTCGCCCAACGGCAGTTCTTCAAGCAGTCGAAGGCCCGCCGGCCGCAGGAGCGGTACCCAGAGGTCCCGATACGCTGTCGCTGTCGCCGTGTAGTAGCTCGCGATTCGCTCGGCATTTGTCAACGAAGTCGCCATCTGATTAGCAGGGTGATGAAGAACCGTCCCTCGGCGGCCGCGATCTTCGGCGGGGGGAGCGGTGTCGGCCCATAGGGGAGCGAACTCGCGTCCGCGACGTGGGTCAGTTCACTCGCCCGGATCCTGAGGGGTGGTTCCTCAGGCCACCGCCAGTTCCAGGTTGGCCATTCGCACCACGTTGTAGGTGGCCACCGTCAGCATCATCCACATCTCGTTGCGCCGCTGCCCGATGTAGCGCAGCTTGCGGCCCCCGCCCACCGTCTTTGTCCAGCCGAAGATCTCCTCGACACGTTTGCGCACCCGCTGGCTCATCGCATACCCCGGGTGGCGGATGGTGCGTCCGTCGATGGCGCTGCGGAAGTTGTCAAGCCCCCTGAGACACCTCGCGTCGGGAATTACTGAACCATCGTCACCACCGGTGCGGGCGGGTTGATCCACACGGCTGTCGGCAGCGCTGGAGGTCGCGGCATGGCGCGAATGAAGCGTTCTGGATGGT
>NZ_JAEKNS010000106.1:0-6367 GCF_016464765.1 Candidatus Aeolococcus gillhamiae
AGGAAGAACTGCACTCCGACGCCAATGTGTCAGCGCCTGACCCCGGCCCTGACCGCGATCGCGATCGCCGTTACGCCAGCGACGATGAGGATCACTCCTCCAACCGCATGGGTGGCCGACACCGGGTGCAGGATCGCGGGCACCTGGTGCGGGCCGTCCGCCGCCAGCGTGATCACCGAGTAAGCCGCCGCCAGCCACGCCGTCCAGCGTCTCCTTGTCGCTGCCATCACGGCCGCCACCACGAAGCCGGCTCCGCTGAAGACCACCAGCGGAACCAGGACCGAGTGGTCCTCGAAGTAAATGACTACGACCAGCAGCGCAACCAGGAGGGCATAGGCGGCCGTGGCAGCCGCGCTTGCACTTAGCCAGCCGCCGGCCTCACTGCCCGCCCCTCCAGCCGCACGCTCGTTCGCGCTTTCAATCGCCATGTCAAACCCCTCCTATTTCGCTGCAGTTATTGTGCAGCTAATGTACCATAATCGGACGCTTTGAATACGAATGTCAAGAAGCGGCGCTACCTGTCGGCCGCCCGCGCACAGCAGGCACACCAAACGCGAGGCAGGATCCTGAATACGGCCGCTCGGCTCTTCGTGGAGCGAGGCTACGCCGCGACCAGCGTCGCCGACATTGCCGCCGAGGCGGGCGTAGCGAGCCGGACCGTCTATCTTGACTTCCCCAACAAGCGCGCCCTGCTCGACGAGGCGATCGGGGTCGCCCTCGGCGGCGACGATGCCGCGGTGAGGGTTCGTGACCGCGACTGGTTCCGGCAGACGGTCGAAGCGGCGGGTCCTGAGATTCCGGCTCTTTTCGCCAGGTTCACCGCCAAGCTCCACGTTCGCAGCGCCGCCCTGCTGGAGGCCGCTGAGGCGGCCGCCGCCGCCGATCCGGACGTGGCAGAGCGCCGCGACCGGGGCCGGCAGTACCGCCGCGCCGACATGCGTCGGGTAGCTACGGCGATCGCGGCCAGCACCGGCGCCGATGTCGCCTTCGCGACGGACCTGCTCTACACGCTGGGGTCGTCTGCCGTATACGCCCAGCTAGTCTTCCAGTGCGGATGGACACCGGAGCGCTACGAGCGGTGGCTGGCGACGACCATCGAAACCGCTCTCCTAAGGTGATCAACGCCCGGGAAGCAACGCCTCACGCCCAAGAGGCGCCAGTCTCGGACGCCGAGCTTTCACCTATCTGCTTTGGACCTCAGCCGGTCGGGAGAGCGGCAGCGTCGAAGGCCGCCACCACTACGAGGCCCGTGTCCTGCTTGGGTTCAACGACTGGTATGACGTTTACAATCGCCGCTGGCCACAACAGCTCGCTCGGCTATCTGCCGCCCGCGAGCTTCGCTGCGGCGCTCATCAAACCCGGAACCCTCTCTGACTCCGCGTCCGGTAGGTGACCTCTGTCGTCGCCTTCCGAACCCCTTTGCGGCCGACTGTCGCAAGGGGCCATCCCCCTGCGGGCGTCCGGGAGTCACGTGGAAGCTCATCGGGCGACCGCGTCAAGGTCAACGGGCCTCGATCCTGTGGGCCTAGATGCGTTCGATCTTGGCTGGAGCAGCTCGGGACTGACGGAGGTAACGCTCCAGCCGCTGCGCGCCGCCCGTTGTACGGATCGTCGGCTCGGACGCCTGTCTGCTCGGACATCGTTCTCCCTTCCCCGAGGCCTTCGGCGCCACGGACCGTCCCGCCGCTACGCTGGCTCCGGCGCCGCCAGCTCGGCCGGCGTGACGTTCTCGATCCGCGAGGCCAGCATCCACTGGTTGCCGAACGGATCACCGATGCGGCCGCTGCGCTCGCCGTAGAACTGATCGGCGAGGGGGTAGACCACCTCGCCGCCGGCGCGAACGGCACGATCCCCACGCGGCGTCGACGTCGGGCCAATGGGTGCACAGCAGCGCGTTGAACTCGTCGTCTTGGGCGTCCTTGACCATCACGACCGCGTCGCCGATCAGCAGCTCCGCGTGGACGAGCGTCCCGTCGGGCATGTGGCAGCGCTCGCCGAGTTCCTTGGCATCGAACGCGGCCTTGTAGAAATCGATCCCCGACGCGCCATCGCTCAACGCGAGCCGCGGCGTGACCGTGTGGAGGTGCTCCGGCACCGGCCTGACCGTCCGCTCGCGCTCGGCCAGGCCGGGCGTTCGGTTGGGAGCTGCGCACCCGCGGCGACGGCGCGATCGCATTCGACGACGCGGTCAAGGAGGTGAGCGGCTCGTGGGTCACCGGCCGGCCGCCGTCGGCTGAGCCGGGGATCATGGTCCACATCATGGTCGCTGACCTCAAGGCAGCGCTCGGGGCCGTCCGCGTCCCGATCACGTTGCCGGCCGGGTCGCGAACGTGCCCCACGCGCTCGCCGGGCGCGGCGGCTTCGTTCAGCACCTCGCTGCGGAGATGTGGCTGTCGACCGAAACCATCTACCAGCCGTCGGGGAACTCCCTGCGTAGCCGGCCGGCCATCAGCACAAGGTCGGACAAGCTGAGGGATGGCACCTGTACTGCAATACTGCAATGAGTAGAAGATGAGGCGGTTGGCAACGCGGCCGAAAGCCGCAATCACCACCTGCCGGCCGACCGCTTGCGCTTTCGGCGTATACGCCTCGGGTGATGGTGAGCAACAAGGGTAGCCGCGACCGCGAGGGCTTCGCACCTTCGACCGTAGGCTGGCCCCAAAGCGCCGCTACAGATACGTCAGGAGTCGAAGCTCGTCGAACTTGAGCACCGCGTTGCTAGCGTCACCTGGGACGACGGCCACCAAGGTAACGGTGACTCTCTCGGTCTTGGGAGCGGCGGTGATAAGTCTCTTGAGGGCCTGGGTGATGATCACGGGTTTCACCTGAGGCGTGAGCTGGTGGGCAGGCCGCAGGTCGAAGGGGTTGCGAGGGCCAGTGGGTACGTCGCAGTGACCAAGGTCGCCAAAGCAGCCGCCGTGGCCGAAGATATGGAAGGAGCCGGCATAGCTCTCGGCTCCTCGGCCACTAGATGCGTCGGCCTCGACATCGTTAAGGTACAGGCGGCCCTCATAGGAGGCGCCCGAGTGATCAACGCCATAGACCACCAGGTCGGCGCGGGTGAAGAGGCCGGCTGAGGGGCTTGGCGAGCCCAATCGCCCACTCCAAAGCGGCGTCGGACTGGGGCGAGCCGTCGATCCCGATCACGATTTTCTCTACCTTTCTTGTGCTACCCGCCATGTCAAGCTTCCTCCTTTAAGAAGTGCGCTATCGGGTTCGAATCTACTGGCGTCCCGGGCCAGGAGGTCCCGGCGGGCCGGGGTCAGACGATGCTGGCGGTACGGTCTGTCGGCGGAGCGCAACCATTGGTTCGTTCGCTCCTTTCTCAGGCCGACCAAGTATTCCGGCGTCGTCCGGCTCGTCACTGACAGCATGAGACTCCGGAAAGCCCGGACGTCCCGCAATCAGCCCGGAGGCGGCCAGAGAACCTCAGCTGGAGCCGGTGGGCGTGAAGTGGAGGTGGACGCGCTTGTGCTTGGTCGACCAGAGGTGGACCTCCTCGGTCTGTTTCGAGGAGGCGTTGTCGACGATCAGGTGGAGTTGCTTGCGCGGTTAGGTGCGGACGAGCAGTTTGAGAAAGGCCAGGAATTCTGCATGGCGGTGGCGCTGGTAGCAGGCGCCGGTAATCCCGCCGGTGGTGACCTCCAGGGCCGCAAACAAACTGGTGATGCCGCTGCGCTTGTAGTCGTGGGTATGTCGCGACCTAGTGCGGCCTCATCGGCGCAGAGGCTGGCTACGGTCGAGGGCATGTAGAGACCGGGTGAGACGTAGTGCGCAGGTGCGGCAGATGACATGCCGCCATTTCTCAGGTCCTCGGCAAACCATCTAAAATTTCTAGCCATTTTTGCTGGGCAGTGCACTAGATGGACTGTCGATAGCCGAAGAACTCGTGGTCCTGGTTGTAGCCGCCGTAGCCGCCGCCAATCTCCGAGTAATGCGCAACGAACTCCACACCCTTGATCCACTTGACCTGCTTGAAGCCGAGCTGGGTCTCGTTACGCAGCCGGAGCGGGGCGCCGTGGCCGAAGGACAGCGGCTTACCGTTCATGTCGTAGGCCAGCATCGTCAGGTGGTAGCTCATTTGCTCGATTGGGTGCGCGTCGTAGTAGATGCCCTTGTCCGGGCCGTCACCGAGCGAGTAGAAGACGACCCACTTCGCCTCGGGCTGCGGCTTGACTAGGTCCATGATCGTCTGCATCGACACTCCACCCCACTTGGCTATGCCCGACCAACCTTGGATGCAGAAGTGCTGGGTGATCTGCTCATGGTGTTGCAGCGCTCGCAGCTTTACCAGGTCCAGGTCGACCGGGTTGTCGACCAGTCCGTTGATCCGCAGCCGGTAGTCCGCGAAGTTGCCCTCGAACAGCGCCTTGTACTCCTCCGAGTCTGGGTACTGTCCGTTGTGCCAGAAGTAGGGAGAGAGGTCCTTCTCGGTGTACTCGCCTGGGGTGGCGTCCACGTGCTCGAACAGGCGCTGCACCGGGCCGATCAGCGCGAAGCCGACACGCTGCACCACCCGGGGATGACGCAGAGTGAACGGGGTGGCAGCAACCCAGCCGACGATGACCACGACCATCGAGGCCGCGAAGATCCAGAAGCCTACCCAGCTATCCTCGTTTCGCCCTGCGTAAATGTGGTTGAGGTTCCGCAGCAGACCGGTGGTGAACACCAGGGTGACGTGGATCACGATGAACAGCAGGAACCAGACCAGCACACAGAAGTGCAGTGAGCGTGCCGTCTGGATGCTGAGCACCTTGCTGATCCGCTTGAAGCGGGTAGACAGTGCAGGTGACATGCCGAGGCCCGTGACAAGCGCGAGTGGGGCGGCGACGAAGACCGTGATGAAGTAGGCGATCAGCTGCAGGCTGTTGTAGGCCACCCATCCGTTTTCGGTTGGCCAATCCAGCGACAGGTACTGGATCAGCACCGACACGGCGTTGGGAAAGACATCCCAGCTGGTTGGTACCAAACGCCGCCAGTGCGGGGTCGCGAACAGCAAGACGTAGAAGACCAGGCCGTTGAGCAACCACAGGGTGTCGGTGCCCAGATGCCACCAGCGGGCCAGCCCGATGGAGTGCCGAATTCCCGGTAGACCGACCTGTCCCGGCAGGCTGATGGAATCTTTCTTCGCGGTCCACAGCGGGTCGGCTGGAACCGGCTTCTGGACGCGGAACCAGTCCTTGCCCGGCGTGCTGTGCCGGGTCCAGTACAGCCGAGGGTGGTCGCTGAGGATCTGCACTCCCGACCGGATGATGAAGATCATCAAGAACAGATTGAGGAAGTGCTGCGCTCCCGCCCAGATGGGCAGGCCTGCGTTGCGATCGGAACTGGCTGCCTGGACGGTGCCGGGGTAGTGCTCGATGAACCGCTGCACCGCTGGGGTGCCGCGCAGGCCCTGCGCAGCCGCCACCGCGACGATCAGAACCACGAAGCCGATTGGCAATAACCAGAGCAGGTTGAACCACTTGCTGGGGCCGACGCGCACACGCGGAGCGATACCGTGCGCTTGCGGTACCGAGCCCGCCCATGTAGCCGGATCAACGACATCCTCGCCCGTTGTCAGCTGCGCCCGATAGCTCTGCACCGCCTGCGGTGAGGCGCTCGACGGTGCGGGGCCGGGCAGATTCGGGGGGGTGGGCTGGTCGGCGGTGTCAGTCATGGGCGGCAGCGCCCCATCCGTACCAATAAAACGACTTCGATGCCGCCGTCGGTGACCCGGACTGCGGGTAGACAGGTACCGATTGGGTGGCCGGGGGGCCGGTACGGTCCCCGGCGGAGAGCGCGATCTGTTTGTGGCAGCACTCGTCGAGCGGGGCATCGACCGACCCGCAGCTGTGGGCAATCCCCGCCAAGACGGCACCCGACAATCGGTGTGGCGGCTGCCTCACTCAGGGCTCGCCAGCGAGGGCCGCAAGCCGTCCTCGCGCATGTCGCGCAGCGGCATGAACGAGCGCACCACGGGCACCTTCTCAAAGTTGTAGGGCGGCGGTGGGGAGGTCGTCGCCCACTCCAGTGTGTTGCCGCCCCAGGGGTCATCGCCCGCCGGCTCGCCGTACTTCCAGCTTACGACCAGATTGTAGATGAAGACAAGCACCGATGCCGCGATCACGAACGAGAAGACGGTGATGAACATGTTCGTCGCACCCCAGCCCTCCTCGCCAAAGCCGCCGGGGTAGCTGTAGATGCGCCGCGGCATGCCCTCCAAGCCCAGCGTGTGCATGACCAAGAAGGTGCCGTTGAACCCGATGAAGAAGAGCCAGAAGCTCCACTCGCCAAGTGTCTTGTTCAGCATGCGACCAGTGATCTTGGGAAACCAGTACTGCGTGCCAGCCAGAAGGGTGAACACACTGCCGCCGACCATGACGTA
>NZ_JAEKNS010000111.1:0-16222 GCF_016464765.1 Candidatus Aeolococcus gillhamiae
GGGACGGAGTCCCAGCACCGCGAAGTCGTTGGGGGTGGGTGCGCGGCTCACTCAGCCCCCCTCGGGCAACAGGCGTAGGCATTGGAGGGCGAGCCAGAAGCGGTGCGGCGCCGCGGGTGCCTCGAGGTCGACGCCCAGCTCGGCCAGGCGACGGATGCGGTAGACCACGGTATGGCGATGCAGTCCGAGGGCGGCGGCGGCTTCGTTGAGGCTCGGGGTGGCGAGCAGCGCTTCCAAGGTTTCGAGGAGCGGCCCGCTGCGCGATGGTGGAGTGGCCAGGACGGCTCCCAGGGTGTGCCCCACGAAGCGGCGCATCGATTCGGGATCGGTCGCCATGGTCGCGAACACTCCGACCGCCGCGTCGTCCCAGACGCGCGCGGCCGGCTCGAGCCGCGCACCCACCTGCAGCGCCTCGCGCGCACGGCGGGCGGCCTCGGCGACGTCCTCCAGCGCGGCGGCCACTGGGCCGATGCCCCAGCGGACCGTCCCTGCCTCGGCAGCGGCGCGTTCGGCTTCGTCCAGGATCCTCGCGGCGCCGGTGCGACCGGGGACCAGTGCGATCCACGTGCCAGGCTGATCGCCGACGGTGAGCACGCCGAGCGGGCGGAGCGCGGCCTCGAGAGCACCCTCCTCGTCGGTGGCGATCGAACAGGCCAGCACGAGGTAGGGAGGCTGCAGATCGAGATCGCTGGCTGCCGCAAGGCGGCGCAATTCGGGGCTGACGTCGCCGGCGACGAGGCGCTGCAGGATTCGGTCGCGGTCGAGGTCGCGGCGACGCATCAGTCGCTCGCGGGTTTCGAGGTACGCCGAGCCGACCGCGCCGCTGATCTCGTCGAGGTATTCGAGGACTTGTCCGGTCACGGCGATGACAGTGGCTCTGGGCAACATGTCCAGTCCGGCCGACTCACCGATCAGCTCCCGCCAGACCACCCGAGCGGCGAGCCGGTAGGCGGCCAGGAGCACCTCGAGCGGGACGCCCATCTCGGCCTGCTGCGCGCCCATGGAACCGAGGCGCTGGAGATCGCCGGTGCGCAGCCCGCGCCCGTCACGAAGCAGTCGGACGAGGGTGCGCAGCGCGTCTCGGCAGGCGACGGTGACGCTGCGGAGATAGCCGATGCTGCGGAATTGCGCGGGCAACGCCAGCTCGGAGGCGATGCGACGGGTCATGCGCTGCGCGATGACGTCGATGTCGGCGAGAAGCCGCAGCGTGATCTCTGGAGGAAGAGTGGCCGTCGGGGCCCATTCATGCGGCCCCGGGATCGGCTCGACTGGCGCGTAGTTCGACATGGTGGCCATTATGGACGCGGTGGCCAAATCTTGCCCCTCAATTCCGCTCTGACGGCCGATGGCTTGGCCATGCGGCGTACCGGACACTGGGCACATGCTCTACGACGACCTTTTTGTTCGCCTCGAACGCGCCCGCTGGAACTTCACCGACGAGATCGATTTCAGCACCATCGATCACAGCCTGCTGACCGACCAGTGGATCCATGACCTCCGCCAGATCTGTCTCACCGAGCTCAGCGCGCTGTACGCGACGGAGATGTTCCTGCGCGACTTCTACACGGACATCGACTTCTGCAGCTTCGTGTCGATCTGGTTCTACGAGGAGATGAAGCACCACATGGTGCTGCGCAAGTACCTCGAGGCCTGCGGGCAGACCTTCGATGAGGAGAAGGAGCTGCCCGAGCTGCGGCTCACCTTCGCTGAGGGGCCGGCGATCGAGACGCTGACCATGCACTTCTGCGGCGAGCAGCGCCTGGCCCACTGGTACCAGGCTTTCAGCAAGAGCGCGCCCGAGCCTCTGCTGCGCAAGATTTTCAAGATCCTCGCGGCCGACGAGCTCCGCCACGCAGCCTGCTATGCCAAGTACCTGCGCAAGGCGATCGCCAACAAGCCTGACGAGCTGCCCGCCGTGCTGCGCATGACGCTGTGGATGCTGCGCAGCACCAACGATGCGCCCAAGCACCCCACCACCGTCACCTCGCCGAGCGTCTGCGACCAGCTGGAGGACCCGGAGTACATCAGCCGCATGCTCGACTGGTACCTGCCCGGCCGCGACCACGAGGCACCGGTACAGCGCCGGATCCTAGCGTTGATGTCAGAGCTGGCCGGAACCAGGATGACGAGTACCAAGGACATGCTCCCCGTCATCCGCCGCCTGACCCCGGTCGCCGCGTAAGAGCGAAGGGGGAACTGCGTTCCCGCCTCGGGCGAGGAGCGCCTGCCCTCCCTATAATCACGGGGCTATGTCAGAGCAGACCCGCGTGCGCGCGACCGTGCGGGGAAGGGTGCAGATGGTGGGCTTCCGCGCGTTCGTGGCGCACCATGCCGGCGACCTGTGCGGCACCGTCGCCAATCGGCCCGACGGAAGCGTGGAGTGTGTGATCGAAGGTCCGCCGGACGCGGTGGACCGCATCCTCGAGCTGCTCCACCGGGGACCGGCACACGCCCAGGTCGACGCCGTCGACGTGCTCCGCGAGCCGTACCGCGGCGACCTGCCTCCGTTCACGGTGCACGCGTGAACTTCCGCTGGGCCGAGCGCATGTCGCGGATCGGCACCGAGAGCGCGTTCGAGGTGCTCGCCCACGCCCGGCGACTCGAGGACGAGGGCCGCGACATCATCCACCTGGAGATCGGCGAGCCCGACTGCGCTACCCCCCAGAACATCATCGACGTCGCGGTCCGAGCCCTCAACGAGGGTGCCACCCATTACACGCCGGCGAGTGGCATGGCCGTCACCCGCGAGGCGACCGCGCGCTACGTCACCGCTCGCACCGGCGTCCCGACCTCGCTGGAGAACATCGTGATCGTTCCCGGCAGCAAGAACATTCTCGCGTTCCTGCTGCTGGCCATCATCGAGCCCGGCGACGAGGTCATCGTGCCCGACCCGGGGTATCCGATCTACCGCTCGCTGGTGAACTTCATCGGCGCCACGCCGGTGTCCGCACCGATCCGCCAGGAGAACGACTTCCGTCTCGACATCGACGAGCTGCGCGGCCTGGTGACCCCGCGCACCAGGCTGCTGATCGTCAACACTCCGGCCAACCCGACCGGGGGAATCCTCACCCGCGAGGACTGCGAGAACATCGCCCAGC
The DNA here is from genome assembly GCF_016464765.1 of Candidatus Aeolococcus gillhamiae. Taxonomy (NCBI): domain Bacteria; kingdom Bacillati; phylum Candidatus Dormiibacterota; class Candidatus Dormibacteria; order Candidatus Aeolococcales; family Candidatus Aeolococcaceae; genus Candidatus Aeolococcus; species Candidatus Aeolococcus gillhamiae. The sequence goes on from NZ_JAEKNS010000111.1 coordinate 3,099, forward strand.
TGGCCATCGAGCACGACCTGGTGGTCCTCACCGACGAGATCTACGGGCGGCTCATCTATGACAGTGCCCACGTCTCTCTCTATGGCATCGACGGCATGGCCGAGCGCACCGTGTTGCTCGACGGTGTCAGCAAGGCCTGGGCGATGTGCGGCTGGAGACTCGGCTTCGGTGCCATGCCGGTGCCACTCGCGCAGCGGATGGACACGCTGATGATCAACTCGTCGTCGTGCGCGGCGGCGTTCACCCAGCTGGCGGCGATCGAGGCCTTCGATTCGCCGGAGTCGGACGCTGCCGTCGATGCCATGGTTGCCGAGTTCCGGCGCCGTCGCGACATTCTCGTGGACGGTCTGAACCGCATCCCCGGCATCAGCTGTCGCCGCCCGGCCGGCGCCTTCTATGTGTTCCCCGACGTCACGGCGACGGGCTACAACGAGCGCGAGCTGCAGAAGGAGCTCCTCGACGAGGTGGGCGTGGCCACCCTGGCGGGCAGCACCTTCGGTCCCCATGGCGCCGGTCACATCCGCCTCAGCTACGCGAACTCCGTCGAGAACATCGAGCGAGCCCTGGAGCGCATCGCCCTCCATCTCGGCGCGGGCGCGGTCTCGCCGGCTTAGCGCCGGTTCGACATCCGCGCAGACATCCATGGCCGCGCTGCAGGTCCTTCCCGACCTCGACACCGCGACCCGGTTACTCGACGACCACGACGTGGTTCCTCTGTTCGTGGAGGTGCCGGCCGGCGGGGCGACGCCGGTGAGCCTGATGCGCCGCCTCGGCGTCGGCGGTCACTGCTTCCTCCTCGAGTCGGCGAGCACGCTTCACGGCATCCACGGCCATTCATTCCTCGGCCACGACCCCCTCGGGGTCGCGCCCCAGGACACCGAGGACCCGCTCCGTCCACTGGAAGGGGTGCTCGCCGAGCGGGTGGCCCCCGTGGAGGGGCTCAACGTCCCGTTCGTCGGTGGCTGGGTCGGCTACCTCGCCTACGAGGCGGCGGGCTGCTACGAGCGTCTGCCGTCGACCGCGCCGGCATTCGCTGGAGTGCCGATGAGCGTGTTCGCACTCTATCGCACCGTGACGGTGTTCGACCACGAGCGCGACAAGGTGCTGCTCGTGACCCAGCTGCGCCGCGACGACGGCGACATCGCGACGGGGTACGCGCACGCGTGCGCCCGCTTGGCCGGCATGCGTCTGCGCATCGAAGCGCCGGAGCCGGCGGGAGCGGTCGATCACCCCGCTGCCGTGGAGGTCGACGTCGAGGTCGGGCCCCGGTACGTGACCCTCAGGCGGCCAGTGCTTCCGGACAGTGCGTCGACGTTCCCGCGCGCGGACTTCCTCGAAGCGGTCCGGGTCGCGCTCGACCATGTCATCGCCGGTGACGTCTTCCAGGTGCAGGTGTCGCGTCGCTTCGCGGTGCCACTCGGTGCCCACCCGTTCACGCTGTACACCGCGCTGCGGCTGTCTAGCCCCACGCCGTACCTGTTCTACGTGAGCAGCCCCGGATGCGTCCTTGTCGGCGCGTCGCCCGAGATGCTCGTGCGGGTTCGCGGCGATACGGTCGACTACCGGCCCATCGCGGGCACACGCCGCCGCGGCTCCACCGAGGCCGAGGACGCCGCCATGGAGACCGAGCTGCAGGGCAGCGAGAAGGAGCAGGCCGAGCACCTCATGCTCGTCGACCTCGGTCGCAACGACGTAGGCCGGGTGGCTGCCACGGGCACCGTTGAGGTCCACGAGCTGGCGGTTGTCGAGCGCTACTCGCGTGTGATGCACCTGGTCAGCGGCATCCGCGCCCGGCTGGCGGCCGGGCGCACCGCCTTGGACGCGCTTCGCGCCTGCTTCCCGGCCGGCACTGTCAGCGGCGCACCGAAGATCCGCGCGATGGAGGTCATCGCTGAGCTCGAGCCGCACGGTCGCGGACCGTACGCCGGAGCTGTGGGCTACATTGGCAGCGGCGGTGTGCTCGATACGGCAATCGCTCTGCGCACCGTGGCAGTGGTGGACGGACAGGCCTACCTGCAGGCGGCGGCTGGGATTGTCGCCGACTCAACGCCCGACGAGGAGGCACGCGAGATCGACAACAAGCTGGCGGCCGCGTTGGACGCGATCACGCGTGTCGATGGACCGTGAGCGCGCACGCAGAGGACCTCCGTGGACGCGTCGTCGTGGTGGACAACTACGACTCGTTCACCTTCAATCTGGTTCAGTACCTCGCCGAGCTCGGTGCTGACGTGGTGGTGATTCGCAACGACGCGCTCAGCAGTGATGACGTCCTCGCCGGCGAACCGGCGGCGATCGTGCTCTCCCCCGGCCCGGGACGCCCGGAGGACGCTGGCATCTGCGTCGACCTGGTTAGCGATGCAGCGCGGATGTCCATCCCGCTGCTCGGCGTCTGCCTCGGCCACCAGGCAGTCGGGCTCGCATTCGGCGGGCGGGTGGTGAACGCGGCGCAGATCATGCACGGCAAGAGCAGCAACATCCAGCACACGGGTACCGGTGTCTTCACCGGGCTGCCCAACCCGTTGCGTGCGACCCGCTACCACTCGCTGGTGGTTGAGCGTGCGAGCCTGCCGCCGCCATTGCTGCTCACCGCGTGGACCGCCGACGGCACGGTGATGGGCGTGCAGCACCGCGATCACCCCGTGCACGGAGTGCAGTTCCACCCCGAGTCAATCGGCACCCCGGACGGGCACGCCCTGCTCGGCAACCTCCTCGCCGGCGCCGAGGCGGCGCGCTCGCTGGCCTCCGCGCAGTGAGCGACCTGGGCGCGCTGGGTCCGATCATCGACCGCAAGCGCCACGAGGCGGCGGCGCTGCATTGCGGGCGCGCGGCGATGTTCGCCCACGCCGCCAACCTCGAGCATGCGCCGGCGATCGAACGGATCCTCGGCGGCGGGACGGTGATCGCTGAGCTCAAGCGTCGCTCCCCAAGCGGCGGGACGCTTCGCCGGCACCTTGACGTGGTCGCCACGGCGGCCGCCTACGAGGCCGCAGGCGCGGCGGCGGTGTCCGTGCTCACCGATGGCCCCGACTTCGGTGGCTCGTTGACCGATCTCGTGGCCGTGCGTGCGGCAGTGGAGATCCCGGTGCTGCGCAAGGACTTCGTGGTGTCGCCCGTGCAGATCGCCGAGGCGCGCGTCGCCGGCGCCGACTGGGTGCTCCTGATCGCTGCGGTGTTCGACGACCCCGGCCTCGACGACGCGATCGACGCCGCGCGACGGTGCGGCGCGGCAGCGCTCGTCGAGGTGCACACGGACTCGGATCTCGACCGCGCCGTCGGCGCCGGCGCGCAATGCATCGGCATCAACAACCGCGACCTGCGCACCCTCACCACCGACCTGCGCACGTTCGCGCGCCTGCGGGCACGCGTGCCGTCGGGCACGGTCATCGTCGCCGAGTCAGGCGTGCGGCAACCGGCGGACGTCGCCCGCCTGGTCGCTGAGGGCGCGGACGCCGTGCTGGTGGGGGAGGCGCTCATGCGAGCAGAGAGGCCGGGCGAGCTGCTCACCGAGATGGTCGCCGCCGCCGAGGGCGCTGCGGCCGGGCACCCGTCGTGATCGTCAAGGTGTGCGGCGTTCGCACCCCGGAGATCGCCGATGCGGCCATCGAGGCGGGGGCGGACTGGCTCGGCCTGGTGCTGGTGGCCGCTAGCCCGCGCCATGTCGACGACGCCGCTGCGCGGGCGGTCGTCGACGCGGTGCGCGGACGCGCCGACCTCGTCGGCGTGATGCTCGACGCCACGCCCGCGCAGTGCGAGGAGGCGGCGGCCCGCTACCGGCTCGCAGCCGTGCAGATGCACGGCAGGGTGGCGTCGTCGACTATTGAGCGGACCGCTGTGCCGGTGATCCGCGCCATCAACGTTGTCGACGCTGTGGCTGCGCTCACCGAACAATGGTGGCCGGACTGCCTGGTGCTGCTCGACGCCGCGCCCTCCAGTGCGGACGGGCTACCCGGCGGCACAGGCACGCGTGTCGACGAGGTCACGGCGGCGGCCATCTCTCGGCACCGCCGAGTGATCCTGGCCGGCGGGCTCTCCGCCGACAACGTCGCCGCTGCCATTGAAGCCGTCCAGCCACAGGGTGTGGACGCCTCCAGCGGATTGGAGACGAGCCTGGGGGTGAAGGATCCCGCGCGCGTCGTTGCCTATGTCCGCGCGGCTCGCGCCGCCGCGGTGCCGCGATGACCACGACCCGAGGCCGTTTCGGCAGCTACGGCGGCGCTTACGTGCCGGAGACCGTGGTGCCCGCGCTCGCCGAGCTCGAAGTGTCGATGGACGAGGCTCTGGCCGACGCCGCCTTCCAGGCGGAGCTGCGGGGGTTGCTGCATGATTACGCCGGGCGTCCCACGCCGATGACCCACGTGTCGCGGCTGAGCGAGGCGTCCGGCGGCGCGCAGATCTGGTTGAAGCGCGAGGACCTCCTCCACACCGGCGCCCACAAGATCAACAACGCGCTCGGCCAGGTCCTGCTCGCAGACCGGATGGGAAAGCGGCGCATCATCGCCGAGACCGGCGCCGGACAGCACGGCGTCGCCACCGCCACCGCGTGCGCGCGCGCCGGCCTCGGCTGCACGGTGTACATGGGGCGCGAGGACATGCGCCGCCAGGCGCTCAACGTGTACCGCATGCAGCTCCTCGGCGCCACAGTCTTGCCCGTCGACAGCGGTGCGGGCACGCTGAAGGACGCCACCAACGAGGCCATCCGCGACTGGGTGGCCAATGTTCGCGACACGCACTACGTGATCGGCAGCAGCGTCGGTCCGCATCCCTACCCAACCCTGGTGCGCACGCTGCAGAGGGTCATCGGCGACGAGACCAGGGCCGAGTGCCTCGCCCGGCTGGGCGGCCTTCCCGCCGCGGTGGTGGCCTGTGTCGGGGGCGGCAGTAACGCCATTGGCATGTTCGCGGCATTCCTCGACGACAACGCCGTGGAGCTGATCGGTGTCGAGGCAGCCGGACGCGGCCTTGACGGCGGCCAGCACGCGGCACCGCTGAGCCGCGGCCGGCCGGGCGTTCTCCACGGCTCCAACAGCTACCTCATGCAGGACGAGCACGGCCAGGTGCTCACCGCGCATTCGATCAGCGCCGGGCTCGACTATCCCGGTGTCGGACCGGAGCACAGCGCGCTCCGCGACACCGGGCGAGTGCGCTATGTCAGCGCCGAGGACGGCGAGGCCCTGGCGGCGTTCCACCGACTCTGCCGACTCGAGGGGATCATCCCCGCACTCGAGTCGAGCCACGCGCTGCACGCGGCCGAACAGTTCGCCGCCGCCCAGCCCGCTGACGCGGTGGTGGTGGTGTGCCTGTCGGGCCGGGGCGACAAGGACATCGGCACCGTCCGCGAGCATGAGAGTGACGATGCCGCCGGGTGAGCGACTGACCGTCGCCCTGCGCGACCACGCCGGCGGCCTGCCGGCACTGGTGCCGTATGTCACCGCCGGATACCCGCGCAGAGACGACACCGTGGCGGTGCTTCGCGCCGCGCAGGACGCCGGCTGCGCCGCCGTCGAGATCGGCATTCCCTTCAGCGACCCGCTCGCCGACGGCCCCAGCGTGCAGCGCGCCGGCTGGCAGGCCCTGCGCAACGGCATGACCATGGGGCTGGCGATCGAGCAGGTGGCCACGGCACGGGCGGCCGGCGTCACCCTCCCGCTGGCGCTGATGACCTACGTCAACCCGGTGCTGAGCCACGGCCTGGACCCCTTCTGCGCCGACGCCGCGGCCGCGGGGGCCGACGGGATCATCGTCCCCGACCTCCCCGCCGGCGAGGCCTCGGATCTCCGCGACGCCGGTGCGGCGCACGGCCTTGCCCTGATCCCGATGGTGGCGCCGACCACGCCGACCGAGCGCATCGAGCTCGCCTGCCACAACGCGGCGGGCTTCATCTACTGCGTGGGTGTGGTCGGCACCACCGGGGCGCGCGCCGAGATCGCCGCCGAGGCCTTCGACCTGCTCGATCGGGTACGAGCTTCCACGCCCCTGCCGCGGGCCATCGGTTTTGGCCTGAGTCGGCATGAACACCTGGTCGCCCTGCGCGGTCGGTGCGAGGCGGCGGTGGTGGGATCGGCGCTGCTCGACGCCATGTCCAGCCACCCCGACGACGGCGCCGCCGCAGCCTCCATGTTCCTGCACGGCATGCTGCACGCCGCGTGAGCACATGAGCGAGCGGCGAATCGCCGGTGCGGACAGGGTCGACGGCGAGGTGACCGTTCCCGGCGACAAGTCGATCAGCCACCGAGCCCTGATCCTCGGGGCGCTGATCCGCGGGCGCAGCTATGTCGGCAACGTGTCGCCCGCCGCCGACGTTGCAGCCACCGCCCGCGTGCTCCAGGACTGTGGCGGGTCGGTGCGCCCGTTCGGCGACGGTCGCGTCTCCCTCGACGGCGCCGGCGCGGGGGTGAGCCTGCGCAGCCCCGCGCGGCCGCTCGACTGCGCCAACTCGGGCACCACGATGCGGCTCATGGCTGGCGTCCTCGCCGCCCACGAGGCCGTGGCCACGCTGACCGGCGACGCGTCGTTGCAACGCCGGCCGATGGAGCGCGTCGCCGTGCCGCTCCGCGCGATGGGCGCGCAGCTGCGCACCGACGACGGGCATGCACCGCTGCTGGTGCAGGGCACTGCCACGCCGCAGGGGCTCGAGCACCATCTGGAGGTGGCCAGTGCCCAGGTGAAGTCCGCCATCCTGCTCGCCGGGTTGAGCGCGCAGGGCACCACGGTGGTGCACGAGCCGGTGCCGACCCGCGATCACACGGAGCGGCTGCTGCGCGCCTGCGGAGCCGACCTCAGCGCCGACGGCGAGTCGATCACCTTGCGCCCCGCGCGGCTCGATCCGTTCGGGCTGCGCGTGCCCGGTGACATCAGCTGCGCGGCCTTCTTCATGGCGCTGGCGGCGGCCCGCATCGGCTCCACGGTGCGCTGCCCGGGAGTCGGCCTCAACCCCGGACGCACCGGCATCCTCGAGGTGCTCGAGGAGATGGGCGCGCGCGTCGAGGTGGAGGAGGGGCCACCCGCAGCCGAGGTCGAGCCACAGGGCACGGTGATCGTCACTGCGGCGCCACTCCACGGCGTGACCGTCGAGCCGGCGATGGTTCCCCGCTGCATCGACGAGCTGCCTGCCATCGCAGTGGTGGCCACCCAGGCGGAGGGGCGCACCCAATTCCGCGGCGCGGGCGAGCTGCGCCACAAGGAGACCGACCGCATCGCTGCGCTGGTCGCCGGGCTGCGCTCGCTCGGGGTAGCCGCTGAGGAGACGGCCGATGGACTGGTCATTGACGGCCCCGCCCAGCTCCGCCCGGCCCGCCTCGACGCCGCCGGTGACCACCGCCTGGCGATGGCGTGGGCGATCGCCGCCGCCCTCACGGATCCAAGCGCTGGTGACTGCGTCATCGTCGGAGCCGACACCGTGGCCGTGTCCTATCCGGGCTTCTTCGACGACCTGGGTGCGCTCACCACCGAATCGCGCTGAGCACGAACCCGGCGGCCAGGGTGATGCCGGTGAGCATGTGGAGCTGGACGCAGCCGATGAGCAGGCGCGTCCAGCCCATGGCATCGAGGTCGCGGCGCGCTCGCGCCGCCAGGAGCAGCGCCATGACCGCCGGCAGCACCGCGCCGAGGCACCACAGGGGGATGCCCCGCGTCGCCAGGGCCACGGCCAGCACCACGGCGGCGCCGCCGACCAGGAGGCGGAACTCGAGGACGACGGCGTCCATCGACACCCGCGTCGCCAGCGTGTGCTTGCCGACGCTGGCGTCGTGGCTGCGGTCGCGCGCGTTGTTGGCGTGCAGGATGGCGGCGGTGAGCAGGGCCAGCGCAGCCGCCGCCCACCACACCGAGGATGGCACGGCGGCCGTCTGGGCCGCTGCCGTCCCCCACACGATGCCCAGGCCCATCGGCAGCGCGGACGCCGCCTCGCCGAGCGGCCGGTAGGCGAGGCGCAGCGGAGGCGCGGTGTACGCCCAGCCGACCACCAGGGCCGCCAGGCCGAGCAGCAGCAGCGCGGGGCGGTGCACGGCCAGCGCGATGCTCACTCCGAGGATGGCCGCGGCGGCGAAGAGGCCGGCGGCGATGAGCCGGGCCTGGGCCGGGTTGATCCACTGGCGGCGCATCGCCAGCGACGCTCCCGCGCCCGTGTAGTCGTCGGCGCCGGTGAGCGCGTCCTCCGCGTCGTTGAGCACGTTGGTGGCGGCCTGCAGCAGCAGCGCGAGAACCAGGCAGCCGGCGGCGATGAGCGGCTGCACGGCGCGCTGCGGCGCCAAAGCGGCGGTGCCGACGACCGAGCTGACCGCGGCGACCGTCAGCGACCGGGGCCGGACACTCTCCCAGAGCACCGTCACCGCGCCGGGTCTGGCGGTCGCGCGGGCCGCCATCAGTCGAACGTCAGGAGCAGCGGCGGCTTGCCGAGGACCTCGACGACCTTCAGCTCGCGCACTGCGACGATGAAGGGATGAACCGGCAGGTTGTCGACGAACTGCTTGGCGCCGGGCGCGTGCGCAAGGAGGCGGCGGAACAGTTCGAGGCGCCCCGAGTCGTCGACGTCGGCTCGGTTGGCGGACCCCCAACCCTGGATCCAGCGTGACGGGTTGCCGGGCGAGCACATGAACGCGACACGCGGGTCCAGCGCGATGTCGCTGGCCTTGCGGGACCCGTCGAGCACGGCCAGCACAAGCTGGATGCGACCGTCCTCCACCTCGGGCGCGAAGAACACTCCGGCGACGTGAGGGCCGGAGTCGCTGACCGTGGCGAGCGCGGTCGTGTCATAGGCGCGCAGCGCCCACAGCGCGCGCTCCACCTCACCTCCGGCTTCGGCGCTCATGACCCGACAGTATCGGACCCGATCAGCGCAGCAGCCGGCTGAGCCGGCGATCGGCGAGAACGCGTCCGCCGGTCTGGCAGGTCGGGCAGTACTGGAACGAGCGCGTCGATAGCGACACCTCACGGATGGTGTCACCGCACACGGGGCAGGGGTCACCGGTGCGCCCGTGGACGGCGAGGTGCTGCTTCTTGTCCGGCTTGAGGTCGGCGATCTCGACCCCGCGGGCGCGCTCCACCGCCCCGCTCATGACGCTGCGCAGGGCGGCGTGCAGGCGCATCGTCTCCTCCTCGCTGAGCGCGCTCGCCTGCCGAAAGGGCGAGAGTCGGGCCGCATGGAGGATCTCGTCCGAGTAGGCGTTGCCGACGCCGGCGATCAGCGACTGGTCGGCGAGCACCGTCTTCAGCTGGCCGCGGCGCTGCTGCAGCAGCTCACCGAGCCGCGCCGCGGACAGGGCGTCGTCGAGCACATCAACCCCCAGCCGGGCGATCCCCGGCACGTCAGCGGCGGCGCGGACCACGTACACGGCCAAGCGGTGCTCGGTTCCCTGTTCGGTGATGTCGATGCCGCAGCCGCCGGCGAGCTCGAGCTGGAGGGCGAGAGGACCACGCAGGGTCGACTTCGCCTCGTTGAGCCGGTCCCGCCAGCGGATCCATCCGGCGCGCGCAAGGTGCACCACCAGGTGCAGTTCGCCCGCGGTCATGTCCAGGAACTTGCCGTGCCGGTCCCAGCCGTCGACGGTATGGCCCACCAGTGCTTGGAGACGAGGGTCGTAGGTCTTGAGCGCGCCGATCGAGCGCAGCCGGACGGCGATGATGGTCTGTCCACGCATCCGCTCGGTGAGCCCGGCGGACAGGGCGGTGACCTCGGGAAGCTCGGGCATGGCCCAATAGTGGCGCAGCCCGTCCCAGCATCGCAGTGGACAAAACGTAGAATTCCACGACCTTGAGGTCGATGACCGACGCCACCGCGGCCAACAGCATCGCGACGCAACGGCGGCGGCGAACCGTGCCCTTCGATGGCGAGGATGTCCTCTGTGTGCCGCGCACCACGATCTTCCCCGACGGTGCCTGGCATGGCCTGGTCACGGTCGGGCTCGAGCGGGTGCTGCGAACCATCCGGGCGGCCTCGGAGTACCGGCCCCGTCATGCGGTCGAGGACGACCCCTCGATGCAGCAGATCATCCCCTACTGCGTGGTGCACCATCCCCTGGACGGCACCTACCTGCTGACCAGGCGGCTGCGCCGCTCCAGCGAGCGTCGCCTCCACCATCTCTACTCGCTGGGGGTCGGTGGCCACGTCAATCCCGGCGACGGCGCCGGCGGCGACCCGCTCGTCGGCGGGCTCCAGCGCGAGTGGGCGGAGGAGGTGGTGTGCTCGTCGCCGGCCACCGCGAGCCTGGTGGCCATGCTCAACGACGACTCGACGCCAGTGTCACAGGTGCACCTCGGCCTGGTGTTCCTGGTCGAGCCGGCGGTGGCGACCACTGCGGTCCGCGAGCTCGACAAGCTGGAGGGGGAGAACCTCACGCTGGCGGCGATGCGCCGCCACTACCTGAGCATGGAATCGTGGTCACAGCTGGTCTTCGACGACCTCGTCGGTGGGGCCGCCAAGCGAGCCGAGCGCTCGCCGCTGGTCGTCGAGCTTCCGCCGGCGCACTGACCGGGCGAGGGGGAACTCTGCTCCCCCACGGGCACCCCTATGTAGCGGCCTCAGCTCCGGCGAAATGAATTCGCCTGGGCGGAGGATGCGACACGAGGGCGCCGTCGAACCACCCGTATACTCCGCGCATGCCTGTGCGAGTTCGCGTTCCCGGCCCGCTGCGCCGCCTCACCGGTGGCGGCGCCGAGGTGACCGTCGAGGGCGCCACGGTGTCCGACGCGCTCGGCGATCTCGAGCAGCGCTACCCGGGCTTCCATGACCGTCTCTACGATGCGGAGGGGAAGCTCCGTCAGTTCATCAATATCTACGTCAACGACTCCGACATCCGCTTCAGCCAGGGGCTCGAGACGCCCGTCGGTGAACGCGACGAGCTCTCCATCGTTCCCGCCGTGGCCGGCGGCCGCTGAAGCGGCGGCGATGACCGCTGCGGCCGCGCCGGCCGCGCCTGGACGCCGGGCAGCCCGCATCCCCGACGACCCCTTCGAGCTGCTGCCCGGTGACGCCGTCGTCGCGGTGGCCATGTCCGGCGGGGTGGATTCATCGGTGGCGGCGGCGCGCTGTGCGGAACGCGGGTTGCGCACCGTCGGCATCACCCTGGCAATGTGGCCGCGCGACGGAGAGCGCCGGCGCGACCGCGGCTGCTGCTCCATCGACGCCGTCGAGGACGCCCGCCGCGTCGCGACCAGCATTGGCATCCCGCACTACAGCTGGAACCTGGAGCCGGAGTTCCAGCGCGACGTGGTGGCTCCGTTCGAGGACGAGTACGCGGCCGGGCGCACGCCCAACCCGTGCGTGCGCTGCAACCAGGTGATCAAGTTCGGGGTGCTGCTCGACCGGGCCCGGGCCGCCGGGGCGACCCACCTCGCCACAGGCCACTACGCGCGCATCGGTCGGCGGGGGAACGCCGCGTCTCTGCATCGTGCCCGGGCGGCGGCCAAGGACCAGGCCTACACGCTCCATCGCCTCGAGCAGGAGCAGCTGCTCAGCTCCGTATTCCCCCTTGGCGCAGAGACGTCCAAGGACGAGGTGCGGCGCCATGCCGCCGATCTCGGCCTGATCACGGCGGCCAAGCCAGACTCGCAGGAGCTGTGCTTCGTCGACGGCTCGGTGCGCGCCGAGCTGGAGCGGCGCCTGCGGGGCCGCTTCCGTCCCGGCGCCATGGTCGATCAGGCCGGCGCGGTGGTCGGCGAGCACCGCGGGGTGCCCTTCTACACGGTGGGCCAGCGGTCCGGCCTGGGGCTGCCGCCGTCACGCCCCGACGAGGCCCCGCTCTTCGTGACCGCTGTCGACGCGATGGCCAACACCGTCACCGTCGGCCCGCGCAGCGCGCTGGATCGCGACACCGTGCGCCTCACCGACATCCACTGGATCGACCAGCGCCCCGCGCACGACGCGCCGCTGGCGTTGCAGCTTCGCGCGCACTCGGCCCCGGCCCAGGTCGCCGTGGTTCAGCTTGGCAACGACGCCCTGCTTCTGCGCTGCGATCCGCCGGTGACCCAGGTGGCGCCGGGCCAGGCGGGCGTCCTCTTCGAAGGCGACGAGGTGATCGGCGGCGGCACGGTGGCGCTCACGTGATCCTCGCGGTGCCGCTGCCGCCGACGCCGGGCCAGGTCGCGCTCGGCGTCCTTGGCGTGCTCGCTGGCGCTGTGATCGCGTCGGTGTCAGCATTCCTGGCGCGCCGCGGGCGCAACTGGCTCTACCACCTCGGCACCGCCGGCGGCCTGCTCATCGTCGCCGGCATCGTGGGACAGCGCACAGTGGCCGACGGCGCCAGGCTGGGCGCCTGGGACGCCGGGATCGCCGTTCCCGTGGTCGGCGTGCATCTCGACCCGGTTGCGGCCGGCGGCATCATCCTGACGCTGCTCGCCGTGACCTTGATCCTGCTCTTCGAGCGTGTCGTCGATGAGGACGACAGGCCGCCCCCTCTCATGCATCGGGCTCTCGAGGACGACGACGCGGTTTGACGGTCGAAGGGGGAAGGCAGTTCGCCCTTCGCCTACAATGCCGCCGATGTCCGGCGCCGGCAGCCGCCTCGTGAGCGAGGCGCCTTTCCCGAAAGCGTCTGTCCGCGCTGCCGCAGCCCTGCACCAGACGGCTGGGTGAGCACCGCGGTGTTCTACGTACTCGCGATTCTGATCGTCCTCGCGGCTCTCGGCGCCGTGCTCGCACCGTCCACACGCATGGCGCTGCTCGCAGTGCTCGCCGGTGGCGTGCTCGTCGGCATCCTGCTCATCGCCGCCGGTGCCTACCTGCTCGGCGCCGTCGCGCTGGTGGCACCGAGCGGCTGCCTGCTGCTGGTGGCTGCCGCGCTGCGACGTTACGGGTACGCACCGCTGCTCGGCGATGTGCCCGGCCCCGCGACTGCGTGGCCACTGAGCGCCGCGGTCGCCGGTGGCATCGGGGTGCTGCTAGTCTGGGTCACCAACACTCGCGTCGATGACACCGCGCACACGCCGAGCGGCGGCCAGAGCCTGCTGACCCTTCTCCACTACCGAACGCCGATCAGCCTCGGCGTCGCCGCCATCCTCGCTGTGCTCGCCGTCGGCGGTGCGCTGATGATCGGCAGAACCGGGGACGACGAGCGCGTCCTGGACCGGGCCGCCGAGCAGCGCCGGCTGCGCGAGCAGCGCGCGCGGCTGCGCCGCGAGCACCGCGCGGC
>NZ_JAEKNS010000007.1:0-34636 GCF_016464765.1 Candidatus Aeolococcus gillhamiae
GCGCCGGGGCGGCCGGGGGCGCGGGCTTCGCGCTGGCCGCGCTCGGTGCTCAGCTGCGCGGCGGCGCAGCCCTGGTCTGTGACTTGGTCGGTCTCGATGAGGCGCTGGCCGGGGCCGCACTCGTGATCACAGGCGAGGGCCGGCTCGACGCGCAGACGGCCGCCGGCAAGGCGCCGGCCGAGGTCGCAGCGCGAGCCGCGCGTGTGGGTGTTCCCTGCGTCGCGATCTGCGGGAGCGTCAGCGGCGGGACGGATCTGTTCACGGCGACGATCGCGCTGGACAAGCTGGGCCCGGATCCGGAGAGAAGGGTGCGCGCGCTGCTGCGACGGGCGGCGGCGCGGGCAGTAGAAAAAAGGCCCTAGCTATACACCGGGCTGAGCCACTCAGAGTACTTGTCGTTGCCGCCGCTCACGACGCCGTTGTAGATGTCCTGGATGCGCATCGTCACCGGGCCGGGCTCGCCGTCGCCGATACGGCGCCGGTCGATCTCCACCACCGGCGCCACCTGGGCACCGGTCCCGCACATGAACACCTCGTCGGCGGAGTACAGCTCGCTCCTGTCGATGGATCGCTCCACGATGTCGAGGCCGAGCTCCTCACGGGCGAGGTGCATGAGCCCCTGGCGGGTGATGCCCTCGAGGATGTTGTCGCTGGGGGGCGGCGTGTACAGGGTGCCCTGGCGGACAAGGAAGATGTTCTCGGCGCTTCCCTCGGAGACGTGGCCGTCCATGCTCAGGAGGATGGCCTCGTCGAAGCCGGACTGAAGCGCCTCCGACTTGGCCAGCGCGCTGTTCACGTAGCCCCCCGTGCACTTGCTGCGGGCCGGCACCATGGTGTCGTCGATGCGCCGCCAGGAGCTCACCATGCAGCGGATCCCCGAGGTGCCCACGTAATTGCCCATCGGGGCCGTGCAGATGGCAAAGCTCTCGGGGACGTCGTGGAGCTTGACGCCGATGATCTCAGCCGACTTGAAGATGAGCGGGCGGACGTAGACGTCCTCGCGATAGCGATTGCGACGGAGAAGCTCGGTGGTGATGTCGCAGAGCTCAGCAGTGGGGAGGGGCACCTCCATCTGGAGCACCCGGGCGTTGACGCGCATGCGTTCGTAGTGCTCGGCCATGCGCAGTGTGTAGAGCTGCTCGCGCTTGTCGTTCCAGTACGCGCGAATCCCCTCGAAGACGCCGGTCCCGTAGTTGAGGCCGTGGGTGAGCAGGCCGACTCTGGCCTCCTGGTACTCGCAGACCCGCCCGTCGAACCAGATCCACGACGTGTCACGGCGGGTGACCGCGTCGGGCGAGGTGGACGTTGCTGCCTGGGCCATGACAGCAGCGTACAACCGGAAGCAGCCGCAACGCGTTGGCTGCGCGAGCGGATTCCTCGCCAAAGCCCGCCTGGAACCGCTGTGATATGGTCGCTGTGAGGTTAGGACCTGGCCGTTTCGGTTGCCCGCCGCGCTTGGAAGGGCAGCGAGGTCAGGGACGTGGAGGAGTCATGACTGACGTTGTGAGGAGCCAGCGTGCCGCGCTGCCGGAGGCCCGGTCGCTCCGCTGGAACCCCAGCCCCGAGGAGCTGCGCGAGCTGACCTCCACGATGCCCAACGCGCGCCTGACCGAGTTCGACAACTACAACGTCCAGACCAAGGTTGTGTCCCGCAGCAAGAGCAGCACCTACATCATCACCGACTCCCCCGAGCTGCACACCGACCAGACCCTCTCCCGCGAGGTCGGCCGCAACATCGCGGAGCTCCAGGACGAGCACATCCGCGACCGCGACATGCTGGTGGTCGACGGCTACATCGGCAACGACCCGCAGCGGCGGGTGCGCGCGCGCCTCTACATCGAGGCCGCGTTCGCCAACATCGCCGGCATGCAGCGCTGGCTGTACTTCGACGACGAGAACCAGGGTGGCGAGGACTGGGACCCGCAGCTCACCGTCATCTACACCCCCTCGCTCGAGGCCCCCGGCTACCCGGAGAACCGGGTCATCGCCGTCGACCTCGACAACGGCGTCACCCGGGTCCTCAACAGCGACTACTTCGGGGAGTCGAAGAAGGGCGGCCTGCGCATGTGGAACAAGCTCACCTACGACGAGGGCGGGCTCTCGCTGCACGCAGGCTGCAAGGTGATCCCAACCCCGCGGGGCGAGCAGTCCATGCTCATCGTCGGGCTGTCGGGAACCGGCAAGACCACCACCACGTTCACGCGCCAGAACGAGTCAAAGCCGGTCCAGGACGACTTCGTGGCGCTCTACCCGGGCGGCCGCATCGTGGCCACGGAGAACGGCTGCTTCGCCAAGACGTTCGCGCTCGACCCCAAGGACGAGCCGACCATCCACGGGGCGGTGTGCAAGCCCGAGGCCTACCTCGAGAACGTCTCGATGAACCAGGACGGCAAGGTCGACTTCTTCGACACCGCGTACACACAGAACGGCCGCGCCGTCTTCCGCATGGAGGCGCTCGGCTGGCACCGCGATGCGCGCGATGTCACCAGGGTCAACCAGCTGCTCATCCTCAACCGCAACGAGAACATCATCCCGGCCGTCGCCCGGCTCAACCGGGAGCAGGCGGCCGCGTATTTCATGCTCGGCGAGACCCAGGGGACCTCGGCCGGCGGCAAGGAGGAGGCGGGCAAGTTCCTCCGCGTGCCCGGGACCAACCCCTTCTTCCCGCTCCGTCACGAGCAGCAGGGCAATCGCTTCCTCGAGCTCCTCGACAGCTGTGGCTTCGAGGTCTTCCTGCTCAACACCGGGCGCGTCGGTGGTCCTCCCGGCAACGAGAACAGCAAGAAGGTGTCCATCCCCTACTCCAGCGCGGTGGTCAAGGCCATCGCCGAGGGCACCATCGAGTGGACGACCGACCCCGACTTCGGGTACGAGGTGGCCTCGTCGTTGCCCGGGATCGACGACCTCGAGATCCTCCAGCCGCGCCGCCTCTACGAGCGCACCGGGCGCTCCGAGGAGTACCAGACGATCGTCGACCGGCTGCGCGCGGAGCGGCGTGATTTCCTCGCCAAGTACCCAGGATTGCGCTCCGAGATCGTCAACGCCATCACCGTCTGACGGCGCCCGGGGATGGGTGACGTCACCGTGCGCACCGAGATCACCGCGCCGGCGGAGGCAATCTACGACCTTGTGGCAGACATGCCTGGGATAGGTCGCTGGAGCCCGGAATGCGAGCGGGTTGAGTGGACGGACGGCGCCACCGGGCCCGCGGTCGGAGCCACCTTCACAGGCCACAACCGCAACGGTCGGCGCAGCTGGTCGACGCACGGCACCGTCACGGTCGCCGAGCGGGGCAGGGAGTTCACCTTCGAGGTGCGCTCGGTGCTCAACCTCCCGGTCTCGCGATGGTCGTACCGCTTCGAGCCCGGCGCCGACGGCGTCTGCCGGGTCGCGGAAAGCACCGAGGATCGTCGCGGCGGCCTCATGAAGACGCTGGGACGGATCGCGACCGGCATCAGCGACCGCGGTGAGCGCAACAGGGAGACGATGACCACGACGCTGGAACGGCTGCGCGCCGCCGCCGAGTCCGGCACGGCTTCGGGTCAGCCGACGGCCTCGTAGCGGCGAACCCCGTCGACGGTGGTTTCGCGCACGGTGCCCTCGCTGACCAGCAGGTCGAGGTGCGCGGCGGTCTCCTGTACTGCGAGCTGGCGGTTGAAGCCGTCGAGCTCGTCGTAGTGGCGATCGCGCCGGGTCCAGGGAAGCACGCGCGCCACGTCGAACGCGGTGCGCGCGCCACCGGTCAGCGCGGCACGTGACGCCGCCAGGCGGGCTGCGTGGTGGGCAAGGAGCTCGTCGACGCGAGTCGCCAGCCCGTTGAAGGGAGGGCCATGCGCCGGCAGCACGGTGTCGACGGCGAGGTCGCGCACCTTCATGAGCGACTTCAGGAAGTCGGCAAGCGGCAGGCCGTCGGCGAGTGGCTCGAAACCGATCGAGGGGGTGATGTGCGGCAGGACGTGGTCACCGGCGAACAGGATCCGGGCGGCGGCGTCCATGAAGGTCACGTGGCCGCGCGTGTGGCCCGGAGTCTCGATCGCCACCAGGCTGCGCTCGCCGACCGCGACGCGCTCGCCGTCGTCGGCCCAGTCGTCCGGCAGCTCCCAGAGGCCCTCGCTCTCCGGCGGGCTCTGCCGGTCTGCGTCCGCACGGACAAGCTCGTCGACGAGCTCGGCGGCGCCATTGCGACGGAGCCGGGCGATCCACGGAGCGCGGCGATCTCCCTGGGTGTCGTCGAGGATGTACTCCAGCGAGCGCTGCTCGCCGCGGCCCAGCAGCACCGTGGCCCCCGAGGCCTGTCGGACTGCACAAGCCTGCCCGAAGTGGTCGCGATGGATGTGGGTGACGAGCACGCGGCGCACGTCGCCGAGCTCGGCGCCGGCCTGCTTCAGCCCCGCCTGGAGCGCATCCCAGCTGGCGGTGCGACTCATGCCGGAGTCGACCAGCGTGATGCCGCCCTCTCCCTGCAACGCGTAGACGTTCACCGCTCTCAGCCCATCGCCGGGCAGGGGCAGAGGGATGCGGAACACGCCCGGCGACACCGCGTGCGCGCCAGGCTCCTCCCAGGTTCGGTCCCCAGCAGAGGCCATGGTCACTCCGCTGCTCGTTCAGGTACTGATCGGGCCGAAACACCTCTCATCGGCCAGACAGCGTCTCATGCCGCGTGCAACGAGCGTGCCTGCACAGCCGGATATCCTGTCGCGATGCCGAGTGCGGGACGACGCCTGTCGACAGCACTGACGGGCGTCGCGGTCGACGCCGGGGCGCTGCGTGAGTCACCAGCCTTCCGCCGTCTCGCCGCCGGGCAGCTGGTGTCGCTGGTGGGCCGGCAGATCACCGTCGTGGCGGTGCCGTACCAGGTGTACACCCAGACGCGGTCGCCCGCACTGGTGGGACTCCTCGGACTGGCCCAGGTGATCCCGCTGATCAGCGTCTCGCTGCTCGCCGGTGGCCTGGCCGATCGCTTCGACCGCCGCCGCCTGCTGCTGGTGACCCAGGCGCTGCTCGGTCTCTGTTCGCTGGCGCTGCTGATCGGCGCGCTCCAGCACGCGCCTGTGGTCGTCGTGTTCGTCGTCGTGGCCGCGGCGGCGTCGGTGTCGGCTCTCGACGCACCGACGCGCACCGCGATGATCCCCAACCTGGTCTCGAAGGAGCGCCTCCCCGGGGCGCTGTCAATCAACGTCGCCATGTTTCAGACCACGCTGATCGCCGGGCCGGCCGTCGGTGGACTGCTGATCGCTCACGTCGGTCTGTCCGCCGCCTACCTCGTCGACGTCGCCAGCTTTGCGGCGGCGATGCTCGCGGTGTGGTTGCTGCCGTCTCAGCCACCGTCGGCGCAGGCGCACGAGTCCACGCTCGCCGCCATCCGTCGCGGGCTGGCGTTCATCCGCAGGCGACGGGTCATCCTCGGCACCTTCGTCATGGACCTCTGCGCGATGGTCTTCGGGTTCCCACGAGCGGTGTTCCCCGTGCTGGCCGCGACCACCTTCCGCACCAACGCCCAGGGTCTCGGCTACCTCTACTCAGCGCTCGGTGTGGGCGCAGTCATCGCCGCGCTCAGCAGCGGCTGGCTCTCGCGCTCGACTCGCCTCGGCCGGGTGGTGGTGGTGGCGATCGCGCTCTGGGGCGTGTCGATTATCGCCTTCGGTTTCGCCGGCTCACTGTGGATCGGTCTGGTGCTGCTGGCGTGCGCGGGTGCCGCCGACTCGGTCAGCGCTGTGTGCCGCAGCACGATCATGCAGACCCAGACGCCGGACCAGCTGCGCGGCCGGCTCACCGCGACGTACTACATGGTGGTGGTCGGCGGACCGTTCCTCGGTGACCTCGAGGCGGGCGTGCTCGCCGGCGTCACCTCGGCGCGTGTGTCCGTGGTGTCCGGCGGCGTGCTCTGCCTGGTCGGCCTGGCGCTGGCGGCGCTGGCGTTTCCGGAGGTGTGGCGTCACTGCGAACGTGCCGGCGAGCACTCGCCCGCGCTCAGCGACAACGCCCTCGCGGGGCCGCCCGTGTAAGGTCCTGTTCGCGCGACCAGGCAGCCGAGAGGGAGAGGGTGAGCGAGGTGACCACGGAGAGGCCACAGCGGCGCACCGACCCGCAGCGGCTGACCACGCACCCACCCGTCGGCGAGGTGCCGGACACGATGGTGGCGCAGGTGATCAGGCCGGAGCGCTACGGCGACCCGCGCGACGCGTTCGCGGCCGAGGAGATCCCCACCCCGACGCCGGGTCCCGGCCAGGCGCTCGTGTACGTGATGGCCGCCGGGGTCAACTACAACAACGTCTGGGCCGCGCTGGGCCGCCCTGTCGACGTCATCGCCGCGCGCCGTAAGGCCGGAGCCGTCGAGGACTTCCACATCGGCGGCAGCGACGCATCCGGGGTGGTGTACGCCGTCGGTGAGGGTGTCGACAACGTGCACGTCGGCGACGAGGTGGTGGTGCACTGCGGGCAGTGGGACATGGCCGACCCGTTCATCACGGCGGGCGGCGATCCGATCACCGCTCCCAGCGCACGCATCTGGGGCTACGAGACCAACTGGGGAAGCTTCGCGCAGTTCACCCTGGTCCAGGCCCACCAGCTCCTGCCCAAGCCACCCAAGCTGAGCTGGGCGTCCGCTGCCGCGTACATGCTGGTCGGCGCCACCGCCTACCGCATGCTCTGCGGCTGGGAGCCGCACACAGTGCGCGAGAACGACGTGGTGTTGGTCTGGGGCGGCAGCGGTGGCCTCGGCTCGCAGGCCATCCAGATCGTGCGCGCCCGCGGCGGCATCCCGGTGGCGGTGGCCTCGGGCGGGGAGCGGGGTGAGTTCTGCGTCAGCATCGGGGCGGCGGGCTACATCGACCGCAAGCAGTTCGACCACTGGGGCCTGCCCCCGGACTGGCGCGACAACGACGCTTACGGCGAGTGGGCGGCCGGCGCGCGCGCGTTCGGCAAGGCGATCTGGGACGTCCTCGGTGAGAAGCGCAACCCACGCATCGTCTTCGAGCATCCCGGTGAGGCGACCATCCCCACCTCGATCTTCGTGTGCGACAACGCCGGCATGGTGGTGATCTGCGCCGGCACCACCGGGTACCACGCCGCCGTCGACCTGCGCTACCTCTGGATGCGCAGCAAGCGGTTGCAGGGCTCGCACTTCGCCAACGACGAGCAGTCGGCCGCATTGAACGAGCTGGTCACCCAAGGCCTGGTCGACCCGTGCCTGCGGCGCACCTTCGATTTTGACGACGTCGGCGTCGCCCACCAGCTCATGTACGAGAACCGCCACCCGGTGGGCAACATGGCGATCCTCGTCGGCGCCCGCGACGACCAGCAGGTCGACTTCAGCTAGGGGGCGTCTCGGGCGCGACGGCCGCGTGCACGCGCGCAACCAGCTGCTCGGGGGTCTCGGTGCCCAGTTCGAGGCGCTTGCCGCTGCGCAGCCAGTCGGTCTCGGCAGTGCTGAGGTGGCCGGAGAGGTCGCGCGGCAGCCGCGCCGGCGCACCCTCGATCATCTGCAAGCGGCGGCCCATGAGCTCGGCTGGGTTGATGCCCGCATCGGCCACGTCGGCGCCGCGGTCGCGCAGGTCGGCGGGCAGCGCGCACCCGGCGGGATCGCAGTCGTGGAGCACGATCACCCGCCATCTCGCCAGGCCGTCGGGGAGCTGCGCGGCAATGGCCACGGCGACGCCGCCGAGGCGTTCGCTGTTGGCGTGCATCACGGCGGCCGTTGCGGCGCGGTCACACACCACCACGGTGATGGCGGCGGGCGGCGGCGGCGGCGCGTCGACGAGGCCGTCGTACGCGTGCGCGCCACCGAGGAACCGCCGCTCGAAGTCGGGATACGAGACGGCCAGGAGCCGCGCCAGCGGCAGCGGCCGGCGCTCCTGCACGTGGGTCACGATGCCGACGGCCAGGAAGGCCAAACCGACGAGGCCCAGGACGGCGAGCAGGATCCGCTGCCCGGTGATCGCCCCGATGAGGATGAGCAGCACTCCAAGACCGACCTCACCCGAGGCGATGCGCGTGGGCGGCGTCTCGACGTCCGCGCACACCGCGTAGTAGAGCTGGAGCGGCGAGTAGCTCCAGCCGCCCTCGTGCAGCCTGGCCGCAGCGGCGTGGACGCGCTCGTCGTTGATCTCCAGGGACATGTCGCGCGAGTCTGGCAGGGGCGGGCGGCGCCCGCCGATCCGCGCCCGCCAGAATCGTGTCGGCATGGGTATGGCCTTCTACGTTCCCGACGGCGACCGCTTCGTCTCCACGGAGTGGACGCGGGGTCCCTGGGACCCGCGCTACCAGCACGCCGGCCCACCGGCGGCGCTGCTCGGGCGCGCCATCGAAGCCCTCGAGCCGGCCGACGGGTTCATGGTGGCGCGCTTCACCGTCGAGGTCCTGCGCAGCATCCCGTTGAGCGTGGTGACGGCGGAGGCGCACCTTGCCCGGCCGGGCAAGCGCGTGCAGCTGGCCGAGGCCACCCTCAGCGACGAGGACGGCGACATCGCGGTGGCCCGCGCCTGGCGGATCCGCCGCGTGGACACCTCCGCCGAGCAGTCGGCCGCGGAGCCGGGCGTGTTCGCGGGCCCGGACGCGGCGGCACCGTCCGCGGAGTTCGACCCGTGGGGCGGGCCGAGCTACTTCTCGGCCGTGCAGTGGCGCGTCGCGGCCGGCGACTTCCTGAGCCCGGGGCCGGCCACCGTGTGGATGCGCATGAACGGTGCACTCGTCGACGGGGAGGAGCCCTCACCGCTCACCCGCGTCCTGGTCGCCGCCGATTCCGGCAACGGGGTGAGCATGGAGCTCCCGCTGGAGACCCACGTGTTCATCAACACCGAGCTGAGCGTGCATATATTCCGCGAGCCCGCCGGCGAGTGGGTCTGCCTCGACGCGCGCACCCGCATCGGCCCCGGCGGTGCCGGGCTCGCCACCAGCACCCTGTTCGACGCCACCGGCCGGTTCGGGACCGCCAACCAGGCCCTGCTGGTCAGCACGCGCTGAGCGCGCGCTCCGTGGCGCCGACTGGCGGCGCGCTCGGTGAGCCGAAGTATGCTGGCGGCGTGATCTCAGAGACCGCAGCGGTGCCTGGCGTCGCCCGCAAGGACCGCGACTACGCCGCGGAGCAGCGCCGCTGGGAGGAGCGCGCGCTGACGCGCGCCCTGGCCGGCGGCGAGCGCAAGGAGTCGTTCACCACCGGCAGCGGGATCGAGGTGCAGCCGCTCTACGGCCCCGCCCAGCTCGAGGACCACGATGCCGCCGCCGCGGAGGGTTTCCCCGGCGAGCCCCCGTTCACACGCGGCATCCAGGCGACCATGTATCGCGGGCGCTTGTGGAGCATCCGCCAGTACGCCGGCTACGGCACCGCGCGGGACGCCAACGAACGCTTCCGCTTCCTGCTCGCCAACGGCCAGAAGGGCCTTTCCGTGGCGTTCGACCTGCCCACCCAGATGGGCCTCGACAGCGACGATCCTCGCGCCGCCGGTGAGGTGGGCCAGGTCGGCGTGGCCATCGACTCCGTCGCCGACATGGAGGACCTCTTCGCGGAGATCCCGCTCGACGCGGTGAGCACCTCGATGACCATCAACGCGCCCGCGCCGGTGCTCGTCGCCATGTACATCGTCGCCGCCGAGCGCCAGGGCGTGGCCGGCGACGCAGTGATGGGCACCGCCCAGAACGACGTGCTGAAGGAGTACGTCGCCCGCGGCACCTACATCTATCCTCCGCGCGCCTCGCTGCGCCTCGCCGCCGACCTCATCGCCCACTGCGCGCGCCACGTCCCCCGGTTCAACGCCATCTCCCTGAGCGGGTACCACATCCGCGAGGCGGGGAGCACAGCACCGCAGGAGATGGCGTTCGCGGTCGCCAACGCGTGCGAGTACGTCGCCGCGGTGGTCGGGCGCGGCATCGCCGTCGACAACTTCGCACCCAAGCTGTCGTGGATCTTCAACACCCATACCGACTTCTTCGAAGAGATCGCCAAGTACCGAGCGCTGCGCCGGCTCTGGGCCAGGGTGATGGGCGAGCGCTTCGGCGCCACCGACCCGCGCTCGCTGATGCTGCGCACCCACACCCAGACCGGGGGCTCGACGCTGACCGCGCAGCAGCCGGAGAACAACATCGTGCGCGCCGCCATCCAGGCGCTCGCCGCCGCCCTCGGCGGGGTGCAGTCGATGGCTCTCTCCTGCTACGACGAGGCGCTGTCGATCCCCACCGAAAAGGCGCAGCGCATCGCCGTGCGCACCCAGCAGATCGTCGGTGAGGAGATCGGCGTCACCAACACCGTGGACCCGCTCGGCGGCTCGTACTTCGTGGAATGGCTGACCGACGAGCTGGAGCGCCGGGCCATCGCGCTGCTCGAGCAGGTGGACAAGCGCGGCGGCGCGGTGGCGTGCATCGAGTCGGGATGGATGCAGGAGCAGATCCAGGAAGAGGCGTACCGCGCCGAGCTCGCGGTGGTCTCGGGCGAGAAGGTGGTGGTTGGCGTCAACCACCACACTGAGACCGAGGAGCCGCAGCCGCCGGTGATCTTCCGCACCGACGACCGCGCCGCCAACGAACAGCTGGAGAGGTTGCGTGCCCATCGCGAGCGCCGCGACCAGCCGGCTGCGCTGAGCACGCTGGAGCGCCTGCACGCAGCCGCCGCCGGCGACGGTGAGCTGATGCCGGCCATCCTCGACGCGGTGCGCGCCGATGCCACCCTCGGCGAGATCTGCGGCACGCTGCGCGACGTCTTCGGTGAGTACCAGCCGCCCACGACAATCTGACCGCGGCGGATGAGCGGCACTTCCAGCCGCGCCCGCGGCGCGCTCCGAGCTGTCTGGCACGCGATCGTCACCATGCCGCGCCCGGCGCGGTTTCTGCTGGTTGCGCTGGCCGCCGCCGCGGCCTTCGTCGCCGTCATCGTCCCGCTCTTCAGCAGCGGGGGCGCGCCGCGCGCGGAGATCGCCGGTCAGCTGCCCCAGACGGTGGCCGCGGGACACACCGTGCAGGCCAACATCGCGCTCGACAACGTCGGCGACAGCATCATCTACCCGGTGTGCGTGGTGATGAGCGGTGACGGCGCGACGCTCGCCTCCGCCGACTTCCAAGGCCTGGACCATGTCACTGCCAGCGGCAATCGGGTCTGCGGCGGCCAGCTCACCGGCCAGGAGACGATCGGGATCACCATCCAGTTCAGGCTGAGCCACCGCGGCAACACCCACGTCCAGCTGGTGCCTCAGCAGGGGAACGCGGTGATCGGACCGGCGTTTGCCGGCACCGTCGGGGTCACCTGAGCCGAGCCGCGGGCGGCGGCGAGTGCGTGCCCGGCGGTACCCTTGATGGACCCCCAAGGAGGACAGCGATGGCGCGCGAGTTCACCGATTTCGAGACATTCTTCCCCTGGTACGTCAGCCAGCACAGCAAGCGGGCGACACGCTGGTTCCACTTCGCCGGCACCCATCTCGGCGCCGCCACGGCGCTGACCGGCGTGGTCACCCGCCGCCCGGCTCTGATCGCAGGGCTGCCGGTCATCTCCTACAGCGTGGCCTGGTTCAGCCACTTCGTCATCGAGAAGAACAACCCGGCGTCGTTCGGCCACCCGCTGTGGTCGCTGCGCGGGGACGTGCGCATGCTCTCGATGATGTGGCAGGGCCGGGACGCCGAGCTGGAGCGGATCGCCCAGGACGCGACGCGGCTGACGCTCGCCGCCTGACGGGATTGCCCAACCGCGGGCGCCAAACTTGTGCGGACCGCGTGTAATCGATTCAGAGCCGGCCGCTGTCTTAACTGTCATGACGACCGCCGCCCTTTCGCTGGCCGCCCCGGTTATGGCTGATCAGTCGCTGGGCGGCGACGCCGGCGCCGACTTCGAGTCGATCTTCCGGCGCGAGGAGCGGCGGCTCTTCGGCATCGCGTTCTCGATCCTTCGCGACCCGCTGGAGGCGGAGGAGGCGCTCCAGGAGACGTCGCTGCGCGCATGGCGATCGTGGGGTCGGTTGGCGCAACCAGACCGGGCAGGCGCGTGGCTGACCACCATCTGCGTGCGCCACTGCGTCTCGCAGAGGCGCTCGCTGCGGGTCATGCGGTGGCGCAACACCCCCGACAACCCACGCCTCGCCGCGGCGACCGACCACCTGCGGTATGACGGCCGCTACGTCGACCTCGACCGCGCTTACGGCACGCTGTCGACACGCCAGCGCGCGGTGATCACCCTGCACTACCAGCACGGCCACTCGGTGGCGGCGTGCGCCGCGATCATGGGTTGCAGCACCGGCACCGCAACCTCACATCTCTCGCGCGCGCTGAGCAAGTTGCGTAAGGAGCTCGGTGATGACTGAACCCATCGACGACGACCCACTCGAGAGCCGCCTGAAGGGATACCTGCAGCGTTTCACCAACTACCCGCGGCCGCGGAAGAGCACGCTGGACACCTCCGTCCCGGCGCTGCAGCACCAGCGCCGTCGCGTCGGGCTGATCGCGGCAGTGACCGCGGCGGCGCTGTGTGTGACCGGCACCGCCACCGCCGCGCTGGTGGTCACCCTGCGCGGAAGCAGCGTGACCACCAGCGGGGGGCTAGGGTCCGCCGCCGGGGTGTCGGGACGTTCGCTCTTCATTCCCTTCGCAGGCCAGGGCGCGGCCAGCAACGGGCAGGGTTCGGCAGCAGCGCCTGCGCCACTCAACCCCACGCTGGGCTCCAAGACGGCGAGCTTGGCTCAACCGGCGAGCTTGTCTGGTTCGCTCTATCCGTTCAACTACTACTCCTGTGGGGGCGGCGGCAGCGCGCAGGTCGCCAACGGCCAGATCCAGGTCCAGGGGATGGCCACGGTGGGCGCCGCCGACCAGCCCACGGGCGTCCAGCTGACCATCCAGGTGTCGGGGACAGGGCCGACCTACAAGGCCGCGGTGACCGACGCCCAGGCGCGCGAGGTGACCGTCGACAACGCCATCCGGGCGGCCGGCATCCCCTCGGCCGACATCACGGTGGCGCCCGTCCAGATCGGCCAGAACGGGTACTTCTACTCCGGCAACGGTCAGTCGGCACCGCCCGCAGCCAGCGGAGTGATCACAGTGAGCTCCACCGATCCCGTACAGCTGGGCGCAGCGGTCGACGCCGCCGACAACGCGGGTGGCGCGTCGCACATCTCTACCTACAGCGCCTTCGGAACCCAGTTCAATACGCCGAGCAGCGGCGACATCGCCACCGCGCTTGACGACGCCACCAGGACGGCACGCGATCAGGCGGTGCTGGCGGCGGCCGCGGCGGCTGTGCACCTCGGCAAGGTATCCGGGCTCACCACGTCGCCGCCCTCTCTGTGCTACGGCGCCAGCGGCGAGCGGCTCGTGGTCACAGTGACCATCAACTACAGCGTCTCGTCCTAGGCGGTGGCCGGCCGGCGCCCGTCAGCCGCGACGCGCGGTCTCCATCTCCCACGTTGAGCCCGCCGCCGAGTCGCGCACCTCCACGCCGTTGGCGAGAAGCGTCTCGCGCAGCGCGTCGGCGTCGGCGAAACGCCCCTGCGCGCGGGCCTGCTCGCGCAGCCTCAGCAGCGCGTCCACGAAGGGCGCAACCCGCTGGCGCGGCGTCACTGACCCGGCACGCGCCAGTTCGGCGAGACGAACCACCAGTTCGCGGAGCGCCTCGCGCGCGCGATCCGGCCCGTCCGACTGGAGCGTGTCGCTCGACCAGTCGTGCACCGCGGTCTCCATCGCCAGGATCGCCGCGGCCACGCCGTCGGGGTCGCGAGCCGCCAGCGCCGTGATGGCGGCGTGACGCTGATCGTTGACCTCCTCCATGAAGGGATCCGCGCCCTCGATGTCAGCGGTGGTCGTCGGTGGCGGTGCGGCGTCGCGCGCAACGGTGGCGGGCGCGGTGCCGGTGGGTGATGTCACCTCCTGCAGCGGCACCTCCTCCGGGGCGCGCCAGTGCCTCTCGACACCATTGATTCGCCACGTGACACGACCCCGACCGCGAACGCTCAGGGACGCAGCCGCGACGTCGATGATGCAGGCGGTGTGCTCGTCGACACCGAGGATGCCGCAGCCCTCGGGCAGGCTCGCCTCGAGCACGCGCAGACGACGTTCCCCCATGTAGCAGTAGCGCGTGTCGTGGGTCCCCCCCTCGGCGTTGTTGTAGTGGGGGATGACCGCGGCGCGGAGCCCGGCGTGGCGCACCAGGTCGAGGCCCGCGACCCATTGCGCGGCGGCACCGACCTTGTAGATCTCGTACACGGGCAGCGCCACCTCACCGAGCCCGACCGCAGCCGCGCTGGAGAACACCACCACGCCGCCGCCGGTCATCTTGCCTGCAAGCAGCTCGGGCACGCGCGTTCCGCTCCACTGGCGGAGGGCGTACGTCGGGCTGCCCGGTCCCGCGAACACCCAGCCGGCCTCGGCGAGCAGCGCACACATGCGCTCGTACTCCAGCGGTGTCGCCGTCTGCGCGTCACGAAACGAGGCCACCTCGACGTCGTGACCGACGCTGTCGTGGAAGTACGCGACAGTGCGCGCGGCGATCTCGTCGGCGTTCTCCTGGAAGCCGAAGGGAGTGTCGAGCATCACCGCCCTCACCCCCTGGCCGGCACGTTCGAAGAGCGCGGCGTGCACGGATGTCATCGTCGGCGCCGTCTCGCCTGACCCGATGATCGCCAGCAGCCGGGGCGCGCTCACCCAATCATCGTACGCGGCGCCACTGCAGGCACGGCCGCCGCGCGCGTCAGTCGCGGGCGAAGAGGCGGGCCAGCCAGACCAGGGTTCGCACCGGCGCTCCGGATGGCCCTTTGGGGATGTCCTTGAGGCTGGCCTGATCGTTCCACGCGGTGCCGGCGATGTCGAGGTGCACCCAGGGAAGCCCGCCCGAGAAAGCGCGCACGAACACCGCGCCGTTGATGGCGCCGGCCTCGCGGCCGCCCCAGTTGCGCACGTCGGCGACCTCGCTGCGCAGGCAGACGTCGTACTCCGGGCTCATGGGCAGCTCGGCGAAACGATCACCGCCCTGCTGAGCGGCACGCAGCACCAGCTGCGTCAGCGCCCGATCGCTGCTCATGAGCGCGGCGTTGACGTGGCCCAGGGCGATCAGCGCGGCCCCGGTGAGCGTGGCCACGTCGACGATGTGTGTCGCGCGCAGCTGACGCGCCAGCGCCAGGCCGTCGGCGAGCACGACACGGCCCTCGGCGTCGGTGTTGACCACCTCGATAGTGGTGCCGTCGATCGCGCTGACCACGTCGCCCGGTTTCAGCGCGCGGCCGCCGGGCATGTTCTCCGTCGCGGGCACGATGCCGAGCACGTTGCAGGGCACCTGCAGCGCTGCGATCGCATGCAGCGCCGACAGCACCGCTGCGCCGCCACCCATGTCGAACTTCATCGACTCCATGCCCAGCGCGGGCTTGATGGAGATGCCGCCGGTGTCGAAGGTGATTCCCTTGCCGACCAGCGCCAGCGTCGGCGCGTCCGTGCCGGCGCCCTGGTGACGCACCACGATCATCACCGGAGGCTCGTCGCTGCCGCGGGCGATGCCGAGCAACGCACCGGCACCGGCGGACTCCAGCGCAGCCCGGTCCATCACCTCCACCGTCAGTGTGGTGCCCGCGCACAGCTCGACGACGTCCGCGCCCAACTGCGTCGGCGTCAACGTGTTCGCCGGGGCGTTCGCCCAGCGCTGCACGCGCATCGTTGACTCTGCGAGCAGCACCGCCTCGGCGAGCGCGATGTCCACCGAATCACCGGCGTCACCGTCCACACCGGCGACGACCACCTCGTCGATGAGCGGCGCCGTGTCCGGCTCGCTCTTGTTGACCCCGGCCTCGTGGTTGGCGACCAGCGCGCCGGTCACCATGGCGCGCAGCAATGCGGCGGTGTCGGGCACGGCCGTCTCCGCCAGCGAGACATCAGCCGCAAGGACCAGGCGGGTGAGGCGGCGGCGGCGGAGCACGCCTCCGGCGAGGGTGTAGGCGTTGTGCAGCCGGAAGCTGTCGAGCAGGTTCCTGTCGCCAAGACCGAGCACGACAACGCGCCGCGCCGCGATGCCGCCGGCAGAGTTGACCACGGTCACCTCGCCGAATGATCCGGTGAGCTCACGCGACGACAGCATGGCGGTGAGCTCGCCGTCCAGCCTGCCGTCGACCTCGATGGCGGCCGGCCCGAGCTCACCGGTGAAAGCGGTCACCAGAAGCGCGTCACCGCCGATCGTCGCGGGCGCACCGTCGCCGCGCATCGCCACGGTCATGTGTCGTCCCGCGAACGTGCTCGCATGTCTCCCCCTGCTCGACAAGCTCGAACCCACGGCGCCAAGGGCGGAATGGTACCGGCCGGGTTCGGCGACGGGTGGCGGCATACTCGTCGGCGTGAGCCGGTGGGAGGCATTTCGCGAGGAGCTGCGCGCACATGCGCTGGAGAGCGGCTGGTGCGCGCTCGGCGTCACCGGCGTGGAGCCTTTCGTGGAAGCGCGCCGGCACGGGCTCGACGCCATCGCGGCAGGGCGCATGGAGGGGATGCCGTGGATGACCGCCGAGCGCGTCGCCGCGAGCACCGACCTCGGCCCACGCTACCCGTGGGCGCGCAGCATCATCGCTCTGGCCTGGCCGTACCGGCCGGTGCGTGGAGCCGCCGAGCACGAGGGGAGCACGCCGCGCGGACGCATGGCCGCGTACGCCTTGCTCGAGCAGCCCGGCGAGCCGGACGCCGTCGACTACCACGACGTCCTGGCGCGCGGCTGCGACGAGCTGGTCGCCTGGCTGCGGGAGCGCGTGCCCGAGGTGCGGGCCAAGCGCTTCGTGGACCACGGCTGGGCAATGGACCGGGCTGTCGCAGAACGTGCCGGCATCGGCTTCACTGGCAAGCACGCCGGGCTGCTCACCACCACCGCCGGCTCCTACGTCCTCCTCGCCGAGATCGCCGTGTCGCTGCCGCTGCCGGCGGACGCGCCGTCGAAGAAGGGCTGTGGGAGCTGTGCCACCTGCCTGCCCTCCTGCCCGACCGGCGCCATCATCGCTCCCGGGGTGATCGACGCCCGCCGCTGCATCTCCTACCTGACCATCGAGCACGAGGGCCCGATCCCGCACGCGCTGCGGCCGCTGATGGGCACCTGGGTGTTCGGCTGCGACCTCTGCCAGGAGGCCTGCCCGATCAACCACCGCCTGGCCCCGCCGCCGTTGGCCGACACGAAGCACGGACGAAAGGGGCCGGTCCCGGCCCCCGACCTGGTCGAGCTGCTCGAGCTCGACGAGCGCGGTTTTGCCGAGCGTTTCGCGGGGACCGCGGTGGCCAGGACCGGGCGGGCTCGCCTGGCCCGCAACACCGCCATCGCGTTGGGCAACGCCGGGGTGGCTGCCACCGCCGCCTCGCTGCGGCGGGCCGCGGCACAGGATTCCGACGCCGACGTGAGGGAGGCCGCCGCCTGGGCCCTCGAACGGGTCACCGCAGAGGTCAACTAGAGGGCGGCGATCCTCAGTGGAAGAGCCACATCGCGGCGCCGACCCCGGCCGCGATCGGCGCGCCGACACAGGCGGCGACAAGCGGGACCGGGTCGTGCTGCGGCGGCCACCACGCGTGCGGTAGGGCTCGGCCGATCGGAACCCGGGCGCGGCGGATGCGGTTGGGCTGCCGGCTGAGGATGGCCGCGGCCATTCCGGTGAGGGTGACCAACAGGATGCCCTGGCCGGCGGCCATGGCCAGGTGGGTTGCGCCGACGCGCCAGAGCGCAGCGACGACCGCGAACGCGACCAGTCCAAGCAGCCCGCCGCAGAGGGCGCCAAGGAGCGGCAGGGACACGGTCACGCGTTGCGGCTGCGGAAGCGGCATGGGTGGAGGGTACCACCGCCGCCTCGCCGCCTCCAGCGTGGCGAAGGGGAACTGCCGTTCCGGGGACGAAGGGGGACAGGTCCTCCCTTCAGGCAACCCCCTTCAGTGGTGTCAACTCCGGCGACGTGAAGTCGCCTACGTTGACGTTTCACGTGTACTCTGGTCACGCTCCGCGCGCGGAGCCCGGTTCCACGTCCCAGCTCACGTCTTACCAGGGAACCCTCCCATGCCGTCCCGCACACGCCTTGCCGCCGCTGCCATGGGCGCCACCGCCGCCGCGGTCCCGGCCGGCGTCATCGCCAGCACCTACGTCGTTCATCCCGGGGACACGCTCAGCGCCATCGCACTGCGTCACGGCACCACGGTGCGGGCGCTCGCCGAGGCCAACCAGCTCGCCGACCCCAACCTCATCCGGATCGGCCAGCTCCTGCAAATCCCCGACTCCAAGATGGGCACACCCGGCTACACGGCCAGGGGCGCCGATTCGGAGTCGTACATCGTGGTCCACGGCGACGCCCTGATCAGCATCGCGCGGCGTTACGGGCTCGACCTCACCGCGCTGGCGCGCAGCAACGGCCTCAACGTCAACGCACCGCTGCACGTCGGCGCCGTCCTGCACCTGCCCGGGCGGATCGCGCGGGTCAACGCGCTGCTCGTCCACGTCGCCAACCAGATCGGCGTCGACCCCAAGCTGGTCAAGGCGGTGGCCTGGATGGAGAGCGGCTGGCACCAGGGGGTGGTCTCACCCACCGGCGCCATCGGGCTGATGCAGGTGGAGCCCTACACGGGCGAGTGGGTGTCGCGCTACCTCGCCGGCCGGACCCTCAACCTGCGCGTGGCATCGGACAACGCGACCGCCGGCACCCTTCTCCTCCACCACCTCCTCAGCGTGCACAGCTGCGACGTCCACGCCGCCCTGGCCGCGTACTACCAGGGCGACGCCTCGATCGGCCGCCACGGGCTCTACGACGACACGCGCCGGTACCAGAAGGTGGTGACCGACCTCATCAAGAGCGAATAGGGCGTCCCACCACTTTTCTTGATAGCCCCGCTTGTGGCTTCTGTGGAGAAGCTGGGGATAACCCGGTCAGTCGAGGCCGAGGTCGAGCGGCAGGCTGAGGCAGCGCACCCCCCCACCGGACTTCATGAACTCGTCGACGGGCAGGGACACCACCTCGAAGCCGGCGTCCGCCAGTGGTGCGCGGATCGCCTCGACCGCCGTCGAGCTGATCACCCGTCCGCGCAGCGGCATGGCGTTGCACGCGAATCCCTCGGCGACCTCGCGGGGCACCTCGAGGAGTCGCGGCACCCGAGCCCGCACCAGCTCCACCGACTCCGGCGCGAAGGCGTCCGGGGCGATCAGGGCGCTGTGGTCGTCGAGAGGACAGAAGCAGGTGTCGAGGTGGTAGAAGCGCGGGTCGACGAGCTGCAGCGAGGTGCTCTCCACGTCCAGGAAGCGGGCCACCTCGGAGTGGGCGGGCAGGTCGGTGCGGAAGCCCCACGCCTGGAAGAGGTGGTCGCCGACGAACAGCGCGTCACCGGCGCCCTCGAAGGAGATGTCCGCGGGCATCTCGTGGATCACGAAGTCGAGCTCCTCGAGTGCGCCGCGCCAGTGGCGCTCCTCCCCCGCCCGCTCGGCGTGGTGGAAGCGGCTCAGCACGGCGCGGCGCCGCCACACCACCGCGGCGTTGGCGGTGAAGACCATGTCGGGGAGGCCCGACTGTGGAGAGGTCAGCGCGATCGACTCCCCGAGCTCGGTGTAGACGCTGTGGAGCGCGTCCCACTGTTCGACGGCCCGGACGTGGTTGACCTCGACGGCAACATTCATCCACGGGTTGATCTCGTACTCGATGCCGAAATACTCAGGACGGCACATGAGAATGGCCATGACGCGCTACTCGCACATCCGGCCAGGCCGATCGCAGTCGCGGGGAGCTCCTGGTTCCGGGTCGACGCGATGATGCCACACATCCGTGAGCGAGCAGAAGAACCGGCGGTGTGAGGGCGGGACGGCATCGCTCCGGTCGCTGGTGCTCGCGGCCGCTGCGGAGCTAACTCGGCTTCGCCGAGTGGATCTCCTTGCTGCTCGCAATGCTCCCTCCGCGATGCCGTCCCGCCCCTACACGACCAACCGAATCGGATCCGCTCTCGTCTAAATCGCCCGCGCAACCAGCGCTCCGGCTGCGGCGAGGATGGCGGTGGCCGGGATGGTGAGCACCCAGGCAACCACGATGTTGCGGGCGGTCAGCCACCGGACCGCCGCCAGCCGGCGCGTTCCACCCGCCCCCATCACGGCGCCGGACACCACGTGCGTGGTGCTTACCGGGATGGCCAGCTGGGTGGCGCCCTGGATCACCACTGCTGCCATGGTCTGCGCCGCGAAGCCATCCACCGGTTCCAGCTGGGCGATCCGGCTGCCCAGCGTCTTGATGATCCGCCACCCGCCGGCGTAGGTGCCGAACCCGATCGCCACCGCCGCCACCACCACCACCCAGAGCGGGGGCGACGGGAAAGAGCCGGGCTTGGGAGCGATGTGGTGGGTGGCGATCAGCGCCAGGGTGATGATCGCCATCGTCTTCTGGGCGTCGTTGGCGCCGTGGCTGAATGAGACGAAGGCGCCGCTGAAGATCTGCGCGGTGCGGAAGTTCTTGTTGGCGCGCGATGGGTGAATGGTTCGGAAGAGGTGCAGCAGGCCGGCGAGGAAAAGGTAGCCGAGCAGGAAGCCAATGACCGGCGAAGTGATCAGGCCCACGATCACCGGTCCCACGGTTCCCCATTTCAGTGCATGCACGCCGTATCCCGCGAGTCCCATCCCGATGAGCGCGCCGATGAGCGCATGCGAGGAGCTCGACGGGAGTCCGGCGCGCCAGGTCACCAGGTTCCAGGTGATCGCCGCGGCGAGCGCTGCCACGATCATCGCCAGCGACACACCGCCGGCTGGTGCGACGAGGCCGCCAATGGTGTTGGCTACCTTGGTGTGGAGCAGCTGGATGGCGACCACAGCGCCGACCAGGTTGAGCACCGCTGACACGCCGACGGCGAGCCGTGGTCCAAGGGCGCGGGTGCTGATCGTGGTGGCGACCGCGTTGGCGGTGTCGTGGAAACCGTTGGTGAAATCGAAGCCAAGGGCCACCGCGATGGTGACGACCAGAAGGACGGTTTGACCGTCAGGCATTCTTGATGGTGATCGCCTCGAGGATGTTGGCCACGTCCTCACAGCGGTCGAGCGCGTCCTCGAGGAGAGTCAGGAACTCCTTGAGCTTGATCACCTCAAGCGCATCGGTCTGCCCCGAGAACAG
This sequence comes from Candidatus Aeolococcus gillhamiae, assembly GCF_016464765.1. Classification (NCBI taxonomy): domain Bacteria; kingdom Bacillati; phylum Candidatus Dormiibacterota; class Candidatus Dormibacteria; order Candidatus Aeolococcales; family Candidatus Aeolococcaceae; genus Candidatus Aeolococcus; species Candidatus Aeolococcus gillhamiae. Next base: position 21,036 of record NZ_JAEKNS010000007.1, read on the forward strand.
CTCTCCGATCGCGTGCCGCGAGGCGGTGTCGCCGAGGTTCTCGAGCCTGTGCACCTCGATGCCGTGCTCCTCGACTCCCTTGAGGCCCTCGAGCTTGCTGACGCCCTTCTGCAGCTCGAGAACCGCGCTGGAGATCAGCTCGATCATCTCCAGCGCAGCGGGCGGAATGCGCTCGATCTTGTAGAGCGTGACCGTGTCACCGATCTCCTCGATGTAGTCGAGGACATCGTCCAACCCTGAGGACAGCGCATAGATGTCCTCGCGATCGAAGGGCGTCACGAAGGTGCGGTTGAGCGTGCGCACCAGCTCGTGGGTGACCTCGTCACCGACGTGCTCGAGGTCCTTGATTCTCTGCTGCGTCTCAGCAAGCGACGGCAGGTCGTGCAGGCCATCGCGCAACAGTTGCGCGGCGGCGACGATGGAGGTCATCTGCTCGTCGAAGAGCTGATAGAAGCGCCGCTCCCGTGGCACCAACGACAGTCGCACTGGGCACCTCCCCGCATCCACCTGCACCGACGGCGGGGAGCATAGGGAATGGCCCGGTGTGGCCGGGGCAGCCCCGCCCTGTCTCTCACATCTCCAAAGCGTGGAGGACGGTCGGGCTGAATGGACGGAGCGGCTGATGCGAGGTGGCCTGCGGCGGGTCCACCGGCGCCCGGCGCACGCACCACATCGGGTCGACGTCGTCGCGCAGCGCTACCAGGCGCCAGGCAGGCAGGCCGCGCGTACCCGTGGCGAGCGCCGGCTCGACGATGGCGATCAGGCGGGGACGGATCCAGGTGACTCCGGGCCCGGCCGCGTCCGCGTCGTCGACGGCCACCGCGGGCACCGGCTCCGCCGTTGTGGTGAGCCAGCGCCGGCCCAGGGCTTCGCCGAGCGGCGCCACACCGACGAGTCCGAGCCTGCCCTCGACCCAGTCGCCGAGGAGAAGGCGGAGACCGGTGCCCGCGGACCGCCACCCCACCACGATGGCCTCGCGGCGCGCCGAGAGCGCAATCCGCAGGCGCAACGGCGAGGCCATGCCGGCGAGGTAGGGCGCGTCCTGCCGCCGGGCCAGGATGGCGGCGAGCCCGCGTTCGACGGCGGCACCGGCGAGGGCGCGGCCCCGGCCGACGACGTGGTCGGGGAGCTGGATGCGCGAGTCGGCCGGGATCAGCCCGGCCAGGGCGGCGAGCCTGGCCAGCAGGGGCCTGGACGTCAGCGGCTCGCCGTCGAGGTGGAGGATGTCGGTGACCAGGTACACCGCGGCCGGGCGGCGTTCACCGCTCATCACCCGGCGAGACAGGGCCGCGAGGTCCGGACGACCATCCGCGTCGAGGACGCAGATCGAACCGTCGAGCACCGCTCCCCGGCGGGCGAGGAAACCCGCCGCGGCCACGATCTCGGGGTAGCGCTCGTCGAGTGCTGCTGTCTCCCCCTGGAGACGGATAGAGCCATCGGCGTCGGCGACGAGCAGGCACCGCGAGCCCTCCCACTCGATGTTGAAGAGCCAGTCGTCCCCGTCGAAGGGCGCCGAGCACGGGGTGCTGGCCTCAATGACCACCCGTCCCGACGGCCCCGCGGCAGGAATGGTCATGGGCAGTCCTGGCTCTGGATCGCGAGCGAGGCGGCGACGGCCCGCCTGGGCGCGTGGGCTCAACCCCGACTCAGGACGCCTTGCGCCGCCGCGTGCCGTCCGCCGTTTGGCGACGTCGAGCCGCCTGCTTGGCACCGGCGGGCCTCTCGGCGCGCTCACCCTTCTGGGCCGCCTCGACGGAGGCCTTCAGCGCGGCCATCAGGTCGGTGACCTTCGACGGCTTCTCCGGCGTGGCGCGTTCCAGCGGCTGGTCGTTGACCTTGGATTCGACGACGGCCATCAGCGCCTCGCGGTAGTTGTCCTTGTAGCGCTGCGGATCGAAGCTGGCGCTGAGGTTGTCGACCAACATCACCGCCATGTCGAGCTCGCGCTTGTGGATCTCCGGCGTCGCTTCGGCCTCGGGAAGGGAGAGTTCACCGGCGTCGCGGATCTCGTCGGGCCAGTGCAGGGTGTTGAGCAGCAGGCCCTTCTCGTGGAGTGCCAGCCGGCACAGGTGCTCGCGGTCGCGAAACGCGATCTTGCCGACCGCGACCTTGCCCGTCTGTTCGAGGGCGGCCTTGAGCAGGTAGTAGGGCTTGACCCCGACCGCCTCGGGCTCGAGGTAGTACGCGCTCTTGATGTAGAGCCCTGCCTCGATCTCGTGGTCCTCACAGAACTCGAGGATCTCGCAGGTGTGCGACGTGGGCAGCGGGAGGTTGTCGAGGTCGGAGTCGTCGATCTCGACGAACTCGTCCTTGCCGACCTCGTAGCCGCGCACCGTCGAGCTCCAGGGAATCTCCTTGTCCTCCGCGGGACACCAGCGCTTGTTGCGGATCGGCGTGTGGTCGGTGGGACAGAGCATCCGGAAGGAGACGCTCTTCGACTCCGTCGCCAGGTAGAGCCGCACCGGGATGGCGACCATGCCGAAGCTGATCGCGCCGCGCCACATGGATCTGGGCATGTTTTGATTCTAGGCCCGCCGCGCTCCGCGTGAGCGCATGACTCAGACCGTGAGGAGCGCCTCGTAGGCTGCTTTCAGTTCCGGGTAGCGCAGGAAGATGATGTGCGCGTACTCCTGGGTGAGCGGACCGGGCTTGCGGCGCAGGTGCATGCCGACCTCCTCGGGACGGTGGTTGGCCTTGCGCCAGTTGCACTTCTTGCAGGCGACCACGAGGTTGTCCCAGCGGTCGCCGGCGCCGCCCCGCGACATCGGCACGATGTGGTCGACAGTCAGCTCGGCGGCCGCGCCAACGTAGCCGCAGTACTGGCACGTCTGGTCGTCCCGCAGCAGCAGGTTGCGCCGGTTGGGCCGCAGCAACCGGCGGGGCACTTGGATGGTCCGCAGCAGCCGGACGACGACCACGCCCTGGGGCAGGCGGCGACCGCTCAGCGCTTCCGCCGCCTCCAGCTGGGAGCGCTCGTCGAGGAAGGCAACGCGCTCCTTGCTCAGCAGGATGATGAGGCGACGGTGGCTGATCACATTGAGCGGCTGCATCGAGGCGTTGAGAAGCAGCACGGCCATGGCCGAATTCTATGGTGAGACGGGACCGGACGGATATCCCTCAGTCCAGAGGCGGCAGCACCTGGTCACCGGCGAGGGCGCCGGCGAAGAGGTCGCCCGTCTGCGCGAGCCGCTCACCGATGGTGCGCACCGTCCATCGGTCGGGCCGCAGCGCGGGGTCGTCCAGCTCGGCCCAGGTGATCGGCGCCGAGACCGGCGCACGCGGCACCGCCCGCACCGTGTAGGGAGCGTTGAGGGTCTTGTTGATTATGTTCTGGGTGTAGTCGATGCGCACCCGCCCGGTGCGCGCCTTCACCGACCACTCCCAACTGACCAGCTCAGGAACGATGCGACCGATCGCCCGCGCCACGCCCTCAACCCAGCCGCGGACCGCGCCGTAGTCGGGGCCGCGCCGGATCGGCACGTAGATCTGCAGCCCGGTCTGCCCGGTGGTCTTCAGCACGCTGTGCAGCCCGTAGTGGTCCAGCGCCACACCGGTGAGCCGGGCGATGGTGATCACGCTCTCGAACGTCGCCCCCTCGGCGGGGTCGAGGTCGAACACCGCCCAGTCGGGCTGCCGGGGCGCGTCGATGCGTGAGTGCCAGGGATGCAGGTCGATCGAGGCGGCGTTGGCCACCCAGATCAGCGTGGCCAGTTCATTGACGACGATGTACTCCTTGGTCTTCTCGCCGTGGTACGTCCAGGATTCGATCCACTCCGGGGCGTGCGACGGCTTGTCCTTGCGCCAGAAGTGGTCGCCGTCGATGCCATCGGGAAACATCTGCATGGAGAGCGGCCGGTCGCGCAGGTAGGGCAGCAGCACGGGCGCCACCCGGAGGTAGTGGGCAATCAGGTCGCGCTTGGTGAGCTGGTCGTCGGGCCACATCACCTTGTTGAGGTGGGTGACGCGCACACGCTTCCCCTCGACCTCGAGCGAATCCGAGTCCTTGAGGGTGCCGAGCTGCTCGAGCAGCGCCTCGGTGGCGGCGTCATCGGAGCGCCCCGGCGTCGGCCTGTGCGCGCGCGAGCGCTTGCGCGCAACGGCAATCGGTTTGGCCGTCGGTGGCTCCGCGGCGTCGGCCTGGGCAGGTTCCTCGCGCACGCAGTCGCGCGGCGCGATGTCGTCGCGGAGCCCGAGGTACGCGGGGTGGCGGAGGATTCCCTGCCTGGTCCATCCGGCGTGGCGCACCTCGCACACCAGCTCCGGCCGCGCCCACGTCGCCGGCTCCGCCGTGCGCGGCGGCGGCCGCAGGGCACTGGTCGGGACGACAAGCATGTCGAGCCGCGCGCGCAGCTCGCGCAACGTCTTCTCGTTGAAGCCGGTCCCCACCTGCCCGCAGTGGATGAGGTCGGCGCCGTCGTACACGCCGAGGATCAGCGCGCCGAGGTGCTCGCTGCGCCGCCCCCGCCCGCCGGTCGAGCCCGCGATGACGCACGACTGCGTCTGCCAGGCCTTCACCTTGACCCAGTCGGGGCTGCGCCGACCCGGCTGGTAGGGGGAGTCGGCGCGTTTGCCGATCATGCCCTCGATGCCCCGGCTCTTCACTGCGGCGAAGAAGCTCTCGCCGTCGCGCTCCACGTCGTCGGCGTACATCACCGCCTCGACTGGCGTGAGCACGTCCTTGAGCGTCTTCTTGCGGATGCGCAACGAGGTCTGCATGAGGTCGCGCCCGTCGAGCCGGAGGATGTCGAAGACGACATACGTCGCGGGGCTGTCGCGCATGGCGCGGCGGACATCGGTGTCACGGGCCACGTTGATGCGCGACTGCAGCCGCTCGAACGAGGGGCGGCCGTCGTCGTTCATGACCACGATCTCACCGTCGACGACGGCGCTGTGGCCGCGCAGCGCGCGCCCCAACGCGGCCAGCTCGGGATACCTTGACGTCTCGTCGCGCCCGCTGCGCCCGACCAGGCGCACGCGGCCGTCGTCGACGGCGGCCAGCGCGCGCACCCCGTCCCACTTCAGCTCGAAGAACCAGCCCTCGCGGCTGAACGGCCGGTCCACCGTGGTCGCCAGCATCGGCGCGGGCAGCCGCTCCTCCTTGTCTGCGGTGACCGGCGCAGGTCGCGCGGCCGGTTGGGCCGGCGCACGCGGTGCGGCAGTGGCCTGTGCCGGCGTGCTGGCGGCGCGCCGCGCCCTGGCAGCCTCACGCGGATCGCCACCTCCGTCGGCGGCGATCTCCGCCAGTGAGCGGCCGGTCTTGACCGAGACCTCGTGCTCGCTGGCCTCGTACTTCTCGACCACCGCGTCGTCGCGCTTCTTGATGAGCAGCCAGTTCTTGTCACCGTCGCTGCTGCCCCCGTAGCGGCGGCCGCGGTCGCCGATCTTCACCAGCGCGAACTCGCCCTGCAGCTTGGTTCCGGAGAGGCGGAACTTCAGGTCGCCCTTGGCCAGGCTCTTCTCGACGTCGTCCGCGGTCTCGCGCAGCCATTCGTACGTGCCGATGTCCCAGAGCAACACCGTGCCGGCTCCGTACCCGGACGGGATGACACCCTCGAAGTCGCCGTAGTCGACGGGGTGATCCTCGGTGTGCACGGCCAGCCGCTTGATCGCGGGATCCAGCGTCGGCCCGCGCGGGATCGGCCAGGACAGGAGCACTCCGTTGTGCTCGAGACGGAAGTCGTAGTGCATGCGCGTGGCGCGGTGCTGCTGCACGCAGAAGCGCTGCCCGTGCGGCAGGGTGCCCCAGTCCGGTTTGGCCGCCGTTGGTCGAGGGCGGCGCGACCTCGCGGGCTCGTCCCCGGACGGCTCGGGAGTCTTGGTGAAATCGCGCTTGCGTCGGTATTCCTCAAGGGCCATCTGCGCAGTCTGCTACGCGGGGACAGCAACGCGGGCCCAGGGCCTCGGCGCGGACATGCAGCGGACAGGGAAATGCCATGCGCGCGGCCACTTTCGAGCACGTCTGCAACGGACGGTGTAACCACCGGAAACTGGTACAATTCACTGTAGTTTCGCGTGCCTCACTGGCCCTTCCACATGGCGCTGGCCGGGGCATGCCACAATCCAGCTGCGCCCGCCGGCAAAACGCACCCCTGGAGTCCCCCCTGATCGACGAGAGCGCCCGAAGCGACGACCGCGGCATCGCAGCCGCAGAACCATCCCCAAGTACCCGCTCTGCAGCAGGCGGCAAGGCTCCCAAGGATTCCTACTCCTCAGCCCAGCTCACCGCCCTCAAAGGGCTCGAACCGGTGCGCAAGCGGCCCGGGATGTACATCGGGTCAACCGACTCGCGCGGCCTGCACCATCTCATCCGCGAGATCGTCGACAACTCGATCGATGAGGCGCTCGCCGGGCAGTGCGACGCCATCATCGTGACCCTACACCGCGACAACTCGGTGTCGGTGATCGACAACGGCCGCGGCATCCCGGTCGACATGCATCCCACCGAGAAGAAGCCGGGCCTCGAGCTCGTGCTCACCGAGCTGCACGCCGGGGGCAAGTTCGGCGGCGGGGGCTACAAGGTCTCGGGCGGCCTGCACGGTGTCGGCGCCTCGGTCGTCAATGCGCTCAGCGAGCGGCTCGTCGCCGAGGTCCACAAGGGGGGCAGCCTCTACCGTCAGACCTACACCCGCGGCGTTCCCGACGCGCCCATGGCGGTGGTCGGCACAACCGATCGCCACGGCACCACCATCCGCTGGTGGCCCGACTCGACGGTCTTCGAGACCGTGGAGCACAGCTGGGACATCGTCGCCAACTTCATCCGCGAGGTCGCCTTCCTCACCAAGGGGGTGGCCATCACCGTCGTCGACGAGAGGGCCGACCGCGAGTACACCTTCTACTTCGAGGGTGGCATCCAGGCAATGGTGCGCTACCTCAACGAGAACCGCACCGTGGTCAACGCCCGCCCGATGTACGTGGAGCGCGCGATCGAGGGCACGCTCATCGAGCTGGCCATCCAGTACCAGAGCAGCGTGTTCACCGAGCACGTGCTCGCCTTCGCCAACAACATCCACACCGAGGAGGGCGGCTCCCACCTCACCGGCTTCCGCACCGCGCTGACCGGCACCCTGAACAAGTACGCACGCAAGGCGGGGATCCTCAAGGAGAACGACCCCAACCTCAGCGGTGACGATGTCCGCGACGGGCTCACCGCCGTGATCAGCGTCAAGCTCCAGAACCCGCAGTTCGAGGGCCAGACCAAAACCAAGCTGGGCAACAGCGAGGTCGCCGGCCATGTCTCGACGGTGCTCAGCGACGCGCTGATGCAGTTCCTCGACGAGAACCCCTCCGACGGACGCCGCATCATCGACCAGTCGCTGACCGCGGCGCGCGCCCGCCAGGCCGCGGCCAAGGCGCGTGACCTGGTGCGGCGCAAGTCGTTCCTCGAGGGCTCCGCACTGCCCGGCAAGCTCACCGACTGTACGGAGAAGGATCCGTCGCAGTGCGAGATCTTCATCGTCGAGGGCGACAGCGCCGGTGGCTCCGCCAAGCAGGGCCGTGAGCGCAAGAATCAGGCCATCCTGCCGCTCCGCGGCAAGATCCTCAACGTCGAGAAGGCGCGCGCCGACAAGATCCTCGGCAACGAGCAGATCAAGGACCTGATCACCGCGCTTGGCGTGGGCTTCGGCGAGGACTTCGCCATCGAGCGCCTCCGCTACCACCGCATCGTGCTCATGGCGGACGCCGACGTCGACGGCTCTCACATCCGCACCCTGCTGCTCACCTTCTTCTGGCGGCACATGCAGCCGGTGATCCACGGTGGCTTCCTCTACCTGGCGCAGCCGCCGCTGTACAAGCTCGAGAAGGGCAGCGGGCGCAACGCTCGCGTGGAGTACGCGTTCAGCGATGAGGAGCGCGACCTCAAGGGCAAGGAGATGGGCGGCGGCCGCATCGAAGTGCAGCGCTACAAGGGTCTCGGTGAGATGAACGCCGACGAGCTGTGGGACACCACCATGGACCCGGCCCGTCGAATCCTGCTGCGCGTCTCGGTCGACGACGCCGTCAAGGCCGACGACATCTTCGACCGGCTCATGGGCGCCGACGTCGAGCCCCGCAAGCGATTCATCCAGACGCACGCCAAGAGCGTGCGCAACCTCGACATCTGATGGCCGACGTCGCTCCTGTCGCCGTCGACGCCATGGGTGGCGACCATGCCCCCGCGGAGATCGTGCGCGGCGCGCTGCGCGCGGCCACCGAGCTGCAGATCCCGGTGGTGCTGGTCGGCCGCCGCGAGCTGCTCGAGAGCGAGCTGGCGCGCATCGAGGGACCGGAGACCGTGTCGCGGGCGCGGCTGTCGATCGTCGACGCCCGCGAGGTGGTCGAGATGGACGAGCATCCTGCCAACGCCGTCCGGTCCAAGCGCGACTCCTCCGTGGTGCGCGCCTGCGCGCTGGTCGCGGAGGGCAAAGCCGGCGCCGCGGTGAGCGCGGGCAACAGCGGCGCGGTGCTGGCGGCTGCGCTGTTCACGGTGAAGCGCATCCCCGGGATCGCCCGGCCGGCGATCGGGGCGCTGCTGCCCTCGCGGGCCGCGCAGACCTTCCTGCTCGACGTCGGCGCCAACACGGACTGCAAGGCCGAGTGGCTGGTGCAGTTCGCCCTCATGGGAACGGTGTACGCGCGCACCATGATGGCGGTGCCGGCGCCACGTGTCGGGCTCCTCAGCAACGGTGAGGAGCCGGGCAAGGGCTCGCAGCTCGTCCAGGAGGCGTACCCGCTGCTCGAGGCTTCCGCGCTGCAGTTCATCGGCAACGTCGAGAGCAAGGAGCTCTTCACCGGCGCCTGCGACGTGGCGGTGTGCGACGGCTTCGTCGGCAACATCGCGCTCAAGACCGCCGAGGGTGTCGGCGAGTTCCTCTTCGCCGCGCTTCGCGACGCAGCCATGGGCAGCCTGTCCGGCAAGGTGGGCGGCCAGCTGCTCAAGCCACGCCTGCGGGCGCTTCGTGACGGCATCGACTACCGCCACACCGGGGGTGCGCTCCTCCTCGGTGTCGCCGGCGAGGTGGTGATCGCCCACGGTCGTTCCGATGCGCTGGCGATCATGAACGCGATCCGGGTCGCCGCCGAGGCGGCACGGCGCGACGTCAGCGGGACGATCGCCAAGCAGTTGCCCGCCGCGGCGAGCCAGGCAGGGCAACCCGGTGAGGCGGCGGTGTCGCGATGAGCATCTTCGAGCCCGGCCAGATCAGGGACATCGACCTCGAGCAGGAGATGCGTTCGTCCTACATGGACTACGCGATGAGCGTGATCATCAGCCGCGCGCTCCCCGACGTGCGCGACGGCCTCAAACCCGTGCAGCGACGGATCATGTACGCGATGCTCCAGGAGGGCATCACCGCCGCCGGACGCACCAAGAAGTCGGCGGCCATTGTCGGCGAGGTGATGAAGAACTATCACCCGCACGGCAACACGGCCATCTACGACTCGATGGTCCGGCTCGCCCAGGACTGGGTGATGCGCTACCCGCTGGTCACCTCGCAGGGCAACTTCGGGTCCGTCGACGGCGACCCGCCGGCGGCGGAGCGATACACCGAGGCGAAGATGTCGCCGATCGCCATGACCTTGGTCGAGGACATCGACAAGGACACAGTGGACATGGCGCAGACGTACCTTGCCGATCCCGACATCCTCGAACCGACCGTCCTGCCCGCGTTGCTGCCCAACCTGCTCGTCAACGGCGCCACCGGCATCGCGGTGGGCATGGCAACCAACATTCCGCCGCACAACCTCGGTGAGGTCAGCGACGGCGTGGTGCGCCTCATAGACGAGCCGGAGACCACCACTGAAGAGCTCACCAAGATCATCAAGGGACCCGACTTCCCCACCGGCGCGATCATCTATGCGCGCGACCTGCCTGCCGTCTACGGCACCGGGCACGGGCGCATCGTGATGCGCGCCCAGGTGGACTTCGAAGAGGCGTCCGACGGCAAGGAGCAGATCATCGTCCGCGAGCTGCCCTACCAGGTGAACAAGGCGCGCCTGCTCACCAACATCGCCGAGCTGGTCAAGGACCACAAGCTCGAGGGCATCGAGGGACTCAACGACGAGTCCGACCGCAACGACCAGACCCGCATCGTCATCAAGCTGAAGTCGAGCGCACGGCGAACGGCGGTCCTCAACAACCTGTTCAAGCACACCCAGCTGCAGCTGACCTTCGGGGCCATCATGCTGGCGCTCGTCGACGGTCGTCCCCAGGTGCTCGGCCTCAAGGCGATGCTGCAGCACTTCATCGACTTCCGTCGTCTGGTGGTGACGCGACGCACGCGCTACCTGCTGGCAAAGGCGCGCGATCGCGCCCACATCCTCGAGGGGCTGATGAAGTGCCTCGAGCACCTCGACGAGGTGATCGCGATCATCCGAGCCGCACAGGACGAGCGCACCGCGCAGCGCGGCCTCGAGGAGCGCTTCCAGCTGAGCGAGCGCCAATCGAAGGCCATCGTCGACCTTCGCCTTGGCCGGCTGACCCGGCTAGAGGCGAGCAAGATCCGCGAGGAGTACGAGGAGCTGATCAAGGAGATCGCCCACCTCGAAGATGTGCTCGGCAACCCACGGCTCGTCGACGAGATCATCAAGGAAGAGATCGCCGCCATCCGCAAGAAGTACGCGGACCCGCGACGCACCCAGATCAACCAGGGTGAGGTCGAGCTCAACGAAGAGGACCTGATCCCCCGCGAGCAGGTCTTCGTCACGCTGACAAATCGGGGCTACATCAAGAGAATTCCGCTGGACCAGTACCGCGCCCAGCACCGCGGCGGCAAGGGCGTGGTCGGCGCGCGCCGCTCCAACGACGAGGACTACATCGCGCACTCCACGACGGCGAACACGCACACCGACATGCTGTTCTTCACCAACCGCGGCCGCGTCTTCCGGCTGCGCACCCATGAGATCCCCGACGTCAAGCGACAGGCCAAGGGCATCCCGGTCATCAACCTGATCGACCTCGACCAGCGGGAGCGGGTCACCGCGCTCATCGACATGGAGGAGTTCAGCGATTCGCAGTACCTGGTGATGGTGACCAAGCTCGGCCAGATCAAGAAGACGCCAGCGGCCGCGTACTCGTCGGTTCGGCGCAACGGGCTGATCGCCATCAACCTGCAGGGCGACGATGAGCTCAACTGGGTGCGCCGTTCCTCCGGAGGCAATGAGCTGCTCATCGTCACCAGGCGTGGCAAGGGCTCACGGTTCACCGAGAAGGAGGTGCGCCCGATGGGCCGCGACACCATGGGCGTCGGCGCCATGCGCCTGCGGGCCGGCGACGAGATCGCGGGTTTCGACATCGTCAATCCCGAGGGCCACGTGCTCGTGGTCACCCAGAACGGCTTCGGCAAGCTGACGCCGATGTCGGACTACCCGGTGAAGAGCCGCAACATCCAGGGCGTGTACACGGTGGACCAGACGGCGATTCCCAAGATCGGCGAGATCGTGGGCATGCGTGTCGTCGAGGATCTCTCCGAGGAGCTGATGGTGATCAGCACCTCGGGCCAGGTCATCCGCCTCCCGCTCGACCAGGTGCGGGTCTCAGGCCGCCAGACCAGGGGCGTGATCATCATGCGCATGGACGACGACGACCGCGTCGCCTCGATAGCCGGCGTCGGCGCCGCCGGCTCCCTAGACGCCTAGACAGTGAAGGGGGAACTGCGTTCCCCCCCGGGCACCCCCCAACTCAGGGGTGTCAGCTCCGGCGACATGAAGTCGCCTGCGCTGACTAATGCTACGGACGAGTAGGCCGTCCCCCTCAGTCCCTCCTCGCCCTTACGTCGGGGGTTCGCGGAACAGGAGGGCGCGGCAGGGGGCGTGGCGCAGGATGTACGGGGCGGTCCGGCCCATGTGGAACTCCCCGAAGCGCAGCCGGAACGGCATGCCCACGACGACGAGGTCCGCCTTCCAGTGGGCGATCTCCTCGACGATCGCGGGACCGGCGTCGCGGGCCTGGAGCAGCTCGGTCTCGATCTCGGTCTCGAGCTCGCGGGCGATCTTCTCGGCGGCGTCAAGGAGAGTCTCGGCGGTGTCCATCTCCACGTCCTGAACAGTGCCGAGCGCCAGGCTGCGCTTGATCTCGAGCACGGTGACCACCATGACCTTGGCCTTGCCACGCCGCGCCAACCGGCATGCCAGGCGTACCGCCTCTACATCTGTCGGGACGCCGCCGACGGGAACGAGGATGCGTTGCGGTGTGAACCCAACCATGGCGGCAGGATGCTACAGGGCGGTGGGGGAACTGCGTTCCCCCATCGGGCACCCCCCAGGTCGGCGGTGTGTCCGGGCCGTCACGGGGGCAGTTCCCTCTTCGCTCTAGAATGCGGCGAAGTCACTTGATTGGGAGAACGTCGTGAAGGTGGTGATCGTCGGTTGCGGACGCGTCGGCTCGACGCTGGCGCTCGAGCTCGTCGCGGCAGGCCATGACGTCACCATCGTCGATGAGCGGGTGTCGGCGTTCAGCCGCCTCGGCGAGAGCTTCGGCGGAAACATGGTTGTTGGCACGGGAATCGACGAGTCCGTGCTGCGCCGTGCCGGCATCGAGGATGCTGATTGCTTCGCCTCGGTGACCAATGGCGACAACCGCAACATCATGGCCGCACAAGTGGCCAAGGTTGTCTTCAACGTGCCGCGCGTGATCACCAGGATCTACGATCCTATCCGGGAGCGGACCTACCGAGAGTTCGGGCTGGAGACGATCTGCTCGACCACCATCGTCAGCTCGATGATCAGCACCTTCCTCACCACCGGTGAGAACCCCGCCTATCCCTCGGCCGCCCCCCAGGACCTGGCACAGGCGCCCCGATGACCGACACTCTGGCGGGCCCTGATCGCCCCTATGTCGTGATCATCGGCGGCGGCAAGGTAGGCTTCTACCTGGCCCGCCACCTACTCGAGCGCGACTACGAGGTCACCCTGGTCGAGAAGAACCCGGCGCGTGCCGAGTGGATCGAGCACCAGATGGGCAGCGTCGCGGTGATGGTGGGCGACGGCGACGAGATGGCCTTCCTGGCCACCACCGGCATCGACAGAGCGGGAGTGGTCATCGCCTGCACCGGCGACGACGAGGACAACCTGGTGGCGTGCCAGCTGGCCAAGGGGAAGTTCCGGGTGCCTCGCACCATCGCCCGGGTCAACAACCCGGTCAACGTCAACGTCTTCACCGCGCTGGGGATCGATGTGCCGGTGAGCGCCACCGAGCTGCTGATGGGGCTGATCGAGGCCGAGATCAGCGGCTCCGACATGGTCAGAGGCCTGGCCGTCAAGGCGTCGGGCGCCAACCTCGTCGACGTCAAGCTGCCCGACCTGTCCCGCCTGGTCGGCAAGCGGCTGAGCGAGATCGACCTGCCCGAGGGGGACGTCGTTGTGTGCATCGTGCGGGGGGGTGAACCGGTGGTGCCGCGTGCGGATGAGGTCATCCAGCAGAGTGACGAGCTGATCGTGTACTCGCGACAGCTCGACATCGAAGGGGTCCGCGAGTCGCTGGTCCGCTGAGGCCGGACACAGCGAGGCCGCCGCACCCACGGTGGGCGGCGGCGGCCTCGGGCTCAGACGACGATCAGGTGGCCTTGCCGATCTTGAAGATCTTGGTGCCGCAGGTCGGACAGGTTCCGGTGGTTGCGGGTTTGCCG